>CAYLTM010000187.1:0-1588 GCA_964386495.1 uncultured Leptospirales bacterium | reverse complement strand
AATTATCTGCAAACGCGGTATCATAGGAAATATAATCCTTATTGAAGTAACCCTTGTCGTAATAGTGCCGCACCACTTTCAAAGTTTCCAGCGTGGTGAAAGAAAATGAATAATCAGTCTCCAGATTATTACCGGCAAGGTCTCTGACACCATTTAACCCGCCTTTGACGGAAACTGTGTATGAAGTTTCCCTGTCTAGCGCGGAGGTCGGAGTAAATTCTATTGTGTCAGATGAAGTCATTGATATCGAACCACCGACAGAGGAGGTATTCTTTTTAACAACCACAGTTGAACTATCAACAGTCGATGGATTAATTGCTTCATTCATTTTGATGTATATTTTTCCATTATGCAATGGCTCATTGATAGAACCAGTTTGATTATTTTGGGGAACAGTCAACAAGACAGTTGGTGCAGAAGTATCATTTTCGGCTATTGTCGTAAATGACCAGTTTATTTTAGAACAACTGTTGCCTTTAAGATCTTTTATTCCTTCAATTTCGAGAAAAATTTTTGAAGAATAATTGAAATTCTCATGACTAAAAGTTACTGTTTTTCCATCGGCAGAAATTTCATAAGTACCGGAAATTACAGTTCCACCTTCATAAACAGATTTGAAAGAAGCCGCTGAAACTGAAGAAATATCAATTTTTTCATTAAATGTAATGCTTACAGGGGCATTGACCGGAATATCACTACCGCTTGAAACCGGTGATAAATTCGCTGAAAAAGGCGGATCATTGTCTTTTTTAATTGAAAAGTTATAATCAACATCATTAGCGAGATGATTACCTTCTGTATCAGAAATACCATTCTTTATAATAAGGCGGTAGGTCTCTTCATAATCAAACGGCAAATCCGGTAAAAACGATGCCGTTTTGGAGTCCACATCATAAAAAACGGTGCCAGAGACCTTATTTCCAGCAGAATCCTCAATAAAAAAGGTGCCAGAGTTAATTGAGGTAGCGTTCATTTCTTTGGAGAAGGTCAATTCAATTTTCTTATTCGGCTCAATATTCTGAGCATTGTTGTCAAATCCGGGAATTAAAGTAAAAAACTCCTGCCCATTTCCAGTTCCGCTGTCATTGGAGTTGGATGAATTACTTGGTTGATTGCTACCGCCTAATGGTGTCAGAGCAATTACCTGTGCTTCATCAGGAATTACTATTTCAGGAGCGGATTCCTGAGAATTTTCAGATGTCACCCCGCCTCCACCGCAGGAAAGTATTATTGCTGTAACTAATAGAAGAAAAATTGCTAATAAATATCTCACATTATTCATAATGTCCCCCTTGCCAAGTTCAAAATAACCGTCTGTCCGGTATTCTTTCACTGGTTGCTTTTATAATGAATATACTTAATATTTCAACAACCGTCCAAGCAAGAAGAGACATGTTTCAAAATGATTACTTTTTTATTGCATTTTATTACAACACACATCATTTTGCGTAACTTTGCGTAACTTTGCGTAACTTTGCGTAACTTTGCGTAACTTTGCGTAACTATGCGTAACTTTGCGTAACTATGCGTAACTTTGCGTAACTATGCGTAACTATGCGTAACTATGCGTAACTATGCGTAACTATGC
>CAYLTM010000186.1:0-7402 GCA_964386495.1 uncultured Leptospirales bacterium | reverse complement strand
ACACCGACTCCTTGAAAAACTTCCGCATATCAGTAAAAAACTCATAATCAACATCCTCAAAGTAAACAGTCAAGGTATCCCAATTTTTATCAGGGTCGATATCCTGATACTTCACCGCACGGAACTTTCTCGCGGAATATTTCCCGTCTTTCATAATTTTCCGCAGTAAAAGTACAATAACTTCGTTAATCGATAACTCATTGGCTTCTGAAAAATTCTCAAGTAAAGATAATTTCTCAATGTTGATATTAACAGATGATTTAATCATAATGTTCTCCGATTTAAATTGTTTGAGGGGTTAGCAAAATTTATAGAAAAACTGCAGTAATAACCCCTGAATTTACCGCATTAGTTACAGACGTTACTCCTGCTACAGTAAAGGAATTCGCCAGCACGTTATCAAAATTGTATCCTGATTTTGCTGTCAACGTAATGGTTACAGTGTAGGAGGTTGCTGCTACAAAAGTACTGTCGGCAGGACTCCAGCTAATAGTACTCGTATCCTGCGTCGTTTCTGTAAACGATGTCGCAGAAAATGTCAAGCCAATCTGTAAGTTCACCCGCTATTTTAATGCCTTCGAGGTATTTTTTAAGTTCAATGTAGTGTATTTAAAAATGGGTCTGTCCGGAATGTTGGAAAAAGTTAACAAATGTAATAAAAATAGGGTGATGTGGAAATTGGGGTATTTTGGAGTGTTTTCTGGATAAAACCAGGAAAATATCAGAGAAAATAACCACTGTGGTACAAACCTCGCCGACATCATCCTTATAATACCTAACTAAAAAATTTGTCACATCGCGATTTTCAAACCGTCAGCAATCTGGTGCACCGTTTTCAAAGCTTCCTCATAATTGAAATCATCAATACAGCTTTCCAGCTTAGCCATCTCGGAGGTCATCGAATCGCCAATATTATCTTTTAATTTTTCAAAATATTCTTCCGCGTCAGAATTAAACTCGGAAAGTAATCTACCAAGTTTAGAAATAATTTCACTGATTTTTAACAGATCTATAGGCTCGACGGTTTTGGAATATGACTTTTCCGTGTTTATATTATTTAGTACCTGTAATGATTCCATTACAATCCGGATCTCTCGCGTAAAGTTTTCTAACAAAAATTTATAATCCTCCGTGTTTTTCGTTGATAATGCAAATTCCAACTTTTCCGCCGCGGAAAATATTTTGTCAGCAGAAAGATTTCCGGCAACACCTTTTATTGTGTGTACGGACAAGGCTGCAGTTTGTTCATCGCCATTTTTTATTAATGATCCGATTTCCGAAGCGATTCCTTCATATTTTTCTGCAAATGCTTTAAGCAGTTTTGCATAAAGTTTACGGTTGCCGGCTAGTCTCGCTAGTCCATCCTCAATATTTATCCCGGCAAGATTGTCGGGCAGCACGTCAGAATCGTCTACATTTAAAGAATCAGACTTGCTCCCGGTCGTTTCATCAGCATATAATTGTGGTTGTATTTTTCGAGGAGTAATCCATTTTATAAGTATGGCATTGAGTTTTTCGGGATCAATTGGTTTTGGAAGATAATCATTCATCCCGGAATTTGTACACTTCTCTACCTCGTCCGGCAGGACATGAGCTGTCATTGCGATGATCGGCACATGCTGCGGCCGCGTTGAATTATTTTCACTGGTCTGCGAATTTTCCCATTTACGGATTAGCGTCGTTGCGGTATAACCATCCATTATCGGCATTTGAGCGTCCATAAACACAATATCATAAACATTCGTCTGGACAGCTTCAAGCCCCTTCTCGCCGTTGTCCGCCACGGTTACAATTAATCCGACATGTTCAAAAAGCTCAACCGCAATTTTTTGATTGATGTTGTTATCTTCAACCAAAAGGACTTGTGATCCTTTAAGACTCCGCAGTTCCGGAGAAATTTGATGATTATTAATAACTGAATTTTCTGAATCGTTTTCTGATTTTTCATTTCTGCCGAAGGCCGTCATGATTGTTGTATATAACGCTGCTCGACTCACAGGTTTGATCAAAAACGCATTAATCCCTATCGACTCTGCTTGATTTCGTATTTCATCATTAGCATAGGCTGTGACCATTAATATCTGCGGCATGTTTGACAGCATTAAGTTTTCTTGTATTTGTTTTGCAGTATCTAGACCATTCATTGCCGGCATATTGAAATCCATGAAAACTAGTTGAAACGGTTTGGATGACAATGCTGTTCGTAACTCGTATAACGCTTCGTTTCCCGAAGCTGCTTGAATTACTTCAAATGAAAATGACTCGAGCGTCGAAGTTAGAATTTCCCGTGCAGTAGAATTATCGTCAACGACAAGGACTCTCATACCCTTCATATCTGCCGGGATTTCATACTTATTTATTTTGATTTCACCTTGCTTGCCAAATATCGCGGAAAAGCTGAATACACTTCCTTTACCTTGTTCACTCTGAACCGTGATTTCGCCTTCCATCATTTCTACTAGACGTTTACTTATTGTTAAGCCGAGACCTGTTCCTCCATATTTCCTAGTAGTTGTACTATCTGCTTGTGTGAAGGCTTGAAATAATCTATTTCTTTGTTTAGGAGACATGCCTATTCCTGTATCGCTGATTGTAAAAAGAAGCTGTCTCTTCATTGAGTCTTTGTCATCTTTGTCGCCGCATTTTACTGTAATCTTTATTTGACCTTCGTGTGTAAATTTTACTGAATTGCCCGTTAAATTCAGAAGAATTTGTCCAAGACGTAAAGGATCACCAACAAGAGATGTTGGAACATCCGGTGCGATATCAAAAAGCAGCTCTAAATTTTTTTCTTCAGTTTGAATACCTATCACGCTAAAAAGATTATTCAGAACATCCTCCAGTCGAAAATTGATATTCTCCTTTTCAAGTTTACCCGCCTCAATTTTGGAAAAATCGAGAATATCGTTTATAATACCCAGTAAAGTTTTGGAAGAATATTCAATATTCTCTAGGTAATAACGCTGCTTAGGTGTTAGATTTGTTCTAAGCGCGAGACCGGATAATCCGATAAGTGCGTTCATCGGCGTTCGAATTTCGTGACTCATATTAGCAAGAAATTCACTTTTAGATTTTGTTGCTGTCTCGGCAACCATGCGGGCCTCTTCAGCAAGAGTCATAGCCTTTTCCAGCTCTATTGTCCGTGATTTTACGCGATCTTCGAGTCCACCGACAAGTTCATGAAGTTGCTCGGTCATAACATTGAAAGTTCCAGCCAGAACACCCACTTCATCATCTGTTAATACTGGAGCCTTCGTGGTTAGATCGCCAGCGGCAACTCGTAACGCGGTGCTATTCAAATCTTTTATCGGTTTAACAAGACGTTTCACAACATGGAAAATAAGCAGAGCGAGAATGCTGATTAATATAAGTCCAATTCCTACAATGAAAAAACCTAATTCTCTAGCCGGAGCGAAGGCTTCTTGCTGAGTAATCTCTACAAGGAGAGCCACGTCTCTTTTATTACTCCAACGATACTTTCCGACCACGGGGATTCCTTTATAATTTTCATAGAGTCCGCTACCGTCTTCTCCATGAAGAGCTTTTTCAATACCTTCGCTATGCACGCCTTTTGGATAAGCGTCTGTCCCAAAGCGATCAGCGGAAACAAACATATTTAAATTGTCCACCAAATAGGATTCGCCGGTATTACCCCGCCCCGTCCTTTCCAGAATGATCTGATCCATGCGTTTTAAATCGATATGAGCCGCCAGCACGCCGATAGTCTGCCCATTAAGATTCAGCAAAGGTGCGGAAATTGTGAGCATCGGTTTTAATGTGCCAGTCCAAAGATAGATGTTCTGAACAAATGGCTTATTGAGCCCCTTCACAAAATATTTATCTTCTGTACGGTAGGTTCCTTCCCAATCCTTATTGGTCGATACAACTATTTTTCCTCCCGGATTTTGCAGAATGAATATATCCTTTAGGCTGGATTTTATAGTTTTGTTTGTGTCCAGTGTTTTAAATAATCGTTGATAAGCCTTAGCCTTTTCTTGAGGAAGAGAATTTTCTGATAAAAGGATATCAGCATCTAATAGAAGATTATCCGCACTGGCGACTAACATTACACTCGAAAGCTGGTCTTCTATCCAGTTATTAAATTCGTTCTCCTTTAAGTTCATTGAAAGTGTCAGCTGGTTTTCAATAGCCTGTTTAAGCATCTGTCTTGCTGCCCAGAAAGATGTGTATCCAATAAAAAAGACAGCCCCGACAGATAATATAAAAAACGCACCCATAAAACGGGTGGATAAACTTCGATTCCAAAATTTTAAAATTGAATTGTTAAACATTTACGGCTCCACTAGTGTATAAAAAAGCGCTTTGCCACCTATTATCTGTGAAATAAAGGCACTCTTAATCGGATCTCCGGATCCTTTATAACTTATTACCCCGCATACTCCCTGATAACCCTGTATTTTAGCCATTCCTTTTTTTATTGAATGTGAATCGGATTTTCCTTCATTTTGCATCGCGAAAATTACCAAACCGAAAGCGTCATAGGTTAGTGCTGATGCCTCCCCTGCCTCATAATCATAAGTTTTCTGAAACGTTTTAACAAACTCTCGGCTTTTTATACTCGAACTTTCCGGATGCCAATGTCCACATAGAAAAGAACCTTCAAACAGCGAAGGATCACTAACAGCTGATAAAACAAACCCATCGCCAAATAGTAAGGTTGCCGTAATCCCCAACTTGCGAGATTGTTCTACCTGTGGAATAATTTCGTATGTGTAATTTGGCAGAAGAAGAACATCTGGCTGAGAATTACGAATTTGTTTCAATTGAGTTTGATAGTTAACATTATCTGTAGTATAACTTTCATAGGATGAAATCTTTCCGCCTATTTTAGTAAACTCCTCATTAAAAACCTGAGCTAATCCGCGGTTATAATCATTAGCGATATTATATAGTACCGCGGCTTTTCGAGCTTTGAGATTATTATACGCAAATTGAGCAAGAACTTTTCCCTGGAAGGGGTCGATGAAACCGACACGAAACACCCCTTTCTTATTAGCGGTTGTTTGGGGATTAGTGGACATAGGACTGATTAGAGGAATACCGGTAGATTCTGCTAACTCTGCTGCTGGTATAGCGTTTTTACTATATTGCGGTCCGATAATAGCAGCAACTTTATGCTGATTAATTAACCGTTTAACAGAAGCCGCAGTCTCGTTAGGATTGTTGTAGTCATCTTCAATAAATAATATTATTTTATATGTTTTGTCACGAATTTTTAGTCCGCCGGCTTTGTTGATTTCATCGGCTGCTAGACGAACAGCATCAACTGTCGGTTTACCGGAGCTTTCAATAACTTTAGGATCTCCGCTGAGTGTCGCCAAAACACCTATTCGAATCTCCCCACTCTGCCGCGGCATACAGCTTATCATCAGTAAACTGCCAACAACAACAGCAAAAATAAAACCGCAATATATATTTTCGTGTAAAAGGTTAAGTACTTTCATGGCAGCTCCTTTCAAGGGTCAATTTTTTTATAAAACGTCCCTGCACCATTTTTTATCTGAATGATAACCGCGCTTTTTAACGGATCGTTTGTACCCTTAAAACTTACAACTCCGCTGACTCCTTCAAAATCCTCTATCGTTGTTATTCCTTTTTGTATCGACAATGGATCGGTGTTCCCCTGTATCTGCATAGCCTGAACCAGCAATCTTAAAGCGTCATAACTTAATGCTGCCGTATTATTTGGTGTTTTCCCGTAAGCTTTTTTATACGCTTTAACGAATTCCAGGCTTTTCGGATTATTAATGCCGGGATGCCAATGCAGACATTGAAAAGAATTTTCAAGAAGCGTCTTATCCGTAACCTGAGAAACGCCAAGCCCGTCGCCGAATAGTATGGTGGCGGTAATTCCTAAACCGCGTGCCTGCTCAACCTGAGGAATAATATCAGCCGTTAAATTCGGCAGAAGAAGAACATCCGGCTGTAAATCACGAATCCGCCTAAACTGATTCCGGTAATCGGCGGCATCTGTTGTATAGCTTTCATAGGCTGCTATTTTGCCGCCAGCTTGTATAAATGCTTCTTTGAAAGTTTCCGCTAATCCGCGATTGTAATCATCAGAAATATTATAGAGTACAGCGGCTTCTGCAGCTTTTAATGTTTCGAAAGCGAATTTCGCCAGAACTTTTCCTTGAAACGAATCGACATATCCCATACGAAAAACATATTTCTTGCCGGCAGTTGTTTTAGGATTGGTAGACATTGGGCTTATCATGGGGATTTTCAGCGTCTCTGCCAACTCCGCGACTGGAATTGCGTTTTTACTGTATTGCGGACCGATAAGTGCGACGACGTTATCCCGCGCGGCTAACTTCCGTGCGGCAAGAACTGCTCCATCAGAATTATTGCAGTCATCTTCTATATATAGGGTGATTATATACTTTTTACCTCCGACATCAAAGCCGCCGGATTTATTAATTTCCTTTGCAGCAAGTTTTACAGCATTAATTGTCGTTTTTCCGGAACCTTCAACGGTTTGAGGATCCCCCTTGAGGGTTGCAAGAACGCCAATTCGAATTTCTGACGGTTGATTCTGTTTACATGAAAATAACAATGTACAGCCAAGAAAGATTATACCGGTTGATGATTTTAAAACTCGTGAAAAATTCATAGAATACATAATAACTCCTTTCAGGGGTCAATTTGTTTATAAAAAAGCCCCTTACCATCCTTGATTTGCCAGATAATAGCGCTTTTGACAGGATCCCCTGTTTCATGATAGCTGATAACTCCGCTAACTCCCTGATATCGCTGTATTCCGGAAAGACCGTTTCTGATAGATTCCGAATCAGTATTGCCCTGTTTTTCCATGGCATAAATCAGCAATTTTACAGCATCATAGGTTAATGCGGCAGTTTCGTTAGGGTCATTGCCATAAGCCTTTTTGTAATTTGTCACAAAAGTCTGGCTTTCAGGGTTAGTACTGTCGGGATGCCAGTGTCCGCATTGGTAAGACCCGTCAAGAAGAATCGGGTTGTCAACAGACGATATTCCAAAACCATCCCCGAAAAGCAGGTGAGCATTAATACCAGTTTTACGGGCTTGCTCAGCCTGCTGACAAATCTCAGCAGTAAAATTCGGCAGAATAAGAACATCCGGTTTTGCTGAATGTATACGATCCAATTGAACTTTGTAATCAGTAACATCGGTTGTGTAGTTTTCAAAGGCAGATATCTTTCCGCCATAACTCGTAAAGGCTTTTTTAAACGCTTCCGCCAAACCACGGTTGTATTCACTGGCAATGTTATATAGCACAGCCGCGTTTCTCGCCTTAAGAGAATCGTACGCGAATCGTGCTAACACCTGTCCTTGAAAAGGATCGATAAACCCGACACGAAAAACATAGCGCTTTCCGGCGGTAGTCGCGGGTGCTGTAGAT
>CAYLTM010000185.1:0-7432 GCA_964386495.1 uncultured Leptospirales bacterium | reverse complement strand
TCTATTCTATTCTATTCTATTCTATTCTATTCTATTCTATTCTATTCTATTCTGTATATTTTCCTCACAACAAGATCATTCACAAATACTTTTCTCTGCTGAAACTAGAATTTAATAAATTCGATTCATTAGTAATGTTGATTCGTGCTCTTTTCTGGATTGTAATGCCGCATCGTCATAGCAAATACTTCTGCGATTTTTTGGAGTTTCAACTGAACAGTCATAGAAAATATACTCATCAATTGATTTATTAAAACCTGCGACATCGGGTTCTCCGCCAGTCCTTTCCATCTCAAATATTGATCATAATTTCGAGGGATGTTTTTCCAATTTTAAAAGAACATTATTCCACGAGAGTTCTTTGTGTCGGTTCATGTTTGATGCAAATCTTTTTTCAAGTGTAGCTATCAAATCCTTGATGACCGTTAAATCGAGTGTTTCTTGTTTTTTCATGGGTTCGCTCCGATAAAAGTTATCACAATAAAATATGTCATCCGCTTTAAAAGTGTCAGAGTAAATAACCTCAATATTCATGTGGTTATCGTTGTAGCACCCTAATTTACTAACAAATTTGGTCATTTTGTCAATTAAAATATTTTCTCGGGAAAAACCACCGTAAAAGAATGGTGCCAGAGAACATTCTTTATAGACATAATCAAATATATGTGTATAAATTGTGAAAAAAATGGTGCCAGAGACCGTTCGTTTTTATAAAATCTCTAATTTACTTAAGTACTTTACAAATAGTATATGTATTAAATTCATGTTGTTGAAAAAAATTTGTTTTATTCTCAGGTAATTATATGAAGAATGTTTTATCCGCGATTTTTTTGATCTTTATACTATTTTCAAGTAATAATGTTTTCTCCGCTGAAGGCAATGGTAAGAGTTTCGGTATTGCTGTTAACCCCGCGCTATTACCCCTAAAATGGTTGTCGCTTGATCTATGTTTCTGGAACATTGACCGCGATACTGAAATAAATATTCCATTTCAGTTTACCAAAAATCCATCATTAATTATGCCTTTTAGTGCAGATATGCTGTATTTATCCGGCGGAATGAATTTTAGAAGATTTTTCAACGGAGAACAAAATGGGTTTTTCGCGGAACTAGGGTTTCAGTACAACTACTTTGATATTGAATTTGATGATGATAAAGATAGTTCAGCTGATTATATTGCAAAAAATCCATCAATATTGTTTGGTGTTGGGTATCGATTGATTACTGTAAATAATTTTTTCTGGGGTTGTGATTTCGCGATCGGCAGACAATGGGGTAAGGAAAGCTATGTGACTTCGATAGGTAATTTTAATTATTCGATTAATATTTTTAAGTTCGGCTATGCTTTTTAATTGTGATTGTGGAGAATATGATGAGAAAAATAATATTAATGACTATAGTGTTTACAGCATCGTCTTTTCTCTTTGCTGAAACTGGAAATGGCAAAAGTTACGGAATAGCTGTCAACCCGCCTATGACAATGTTTAGAATTGTTTCTGGTGAATTTAATATCTGGAATATTACCCGTCATGGCGAAATTAATGTGCCATTTCTTTTTACATACAAACAGGATTTTATTGATTACGAAGATTTAGATATTTATTCAATCGGTACTAAGTACCGACATTTTATGATTGAAGATCAGAATGGTTTTTTTGGTGAAATGGGCTATGGTTTTTATCTTGCCAATGCGGACAATAATCACAAAGTTAATACATTGTCTTTTGGATTAGGTTATCGGTTGATTTATGATAATGGTTTTTTTTGGGGGTGTAGCTTAAGTCTGGGGCGAGCCTGGGTTTTTGACCAGCAAGACTTCATAATTTATGATGTGGATTTTTTTAAAGTCGGTTATTGCTGGTGATGAAATAATTGATTAAATTTAGTAAGTGGTGACTTCTATTGTATGTATATTGCATATGAATCTAAGAATAAAAAAGAGTCATTGCTGACTTAAAAGAGAAACATGTTTTTAAGTCAGCAAAAGTTTTCACAGCATTTTAGTATGTGAAAACTATTTTGTTAAAAGGTCCGCGAAAATTATTAATATTAAGGATTATTCTGTAACGGTGTAATCACCAAAGAATGTAAAATATCCGTTTTCAATTGTCTGTTCTTTTTCAGCTTCCTCCGCACTGCCGCAAAGGTTTTTGCCGTCCATTTTAAAAGCGTTTGCCAACGATATTTTTTTTCCGTCTGCATTTTGCCATCGAATGATTTGATATGCTGGTGATGCTGTATCAATTTTAATTGTTATCGCACCGGAAGTTTTACTTAATGTCGAGTTGTTTACTATTTTACCTTTCAGAATTATCTGGTCATCTGTCCAGTTTAGTGTTCCGGCAGCATAATAGTATGTAAGAGTATCCTTAGCGGTGTCAATTAAATAACCGTCCACACCAAAACCGGTATCTGCACTAATCCATTTTCCATCAAGAAAATCTTTTTCCGATTTATCATCAGAAAATTCGCAAGCTGGTAAAAGAAAAACAAAGCAATAAGCTGTTAGAGACAAGATAAATTTTTTCATTAAGAATACTCCTGCATAAAATATTTTTTCGCGTCCGCAGGCGTGAGGTACCAATTCGAATTGTTTGTTGGGGATTACGAATTATTCGACCGGCTCCCATAGCGCGGGGATACACGATTCAAGGAAGATCCGGCTTGGCTATGAACCACACGGTTGCGCGACAGCACAGGATTTTAACCTGTTTCCTCCTTTCTTGTTGATGCCAAAAACTTAATTGTTGTATATTTTACAAGTTATTTTTATTCATTATGAATCACGTATGCATTATTTGCCTAAATATCAAACTCCAGGACAACCTTTGTTCCATTATCCCGCTCTATTCGAATCTCGCCGTGAAGCTGCTGCGTGAGCATCCAGACTAGCTGCAGTCCAAAACCGGTTGAATTTTCAAAAGTAATTGATGGCGGCATACCAACACCGTCATCCTGAACGGTCGTGCAAACGTGACCATCATTCACCGTTATCGACACTGAAACATTCCCGCTGTCCTTACCTGTAAAAGCATATTTCATAATATTAGTTAAAAGCTCATTGATGATTATTCCAAGTGGTGTAAGTATTTGCACATTAATAATGTAATCTTCGATATTGGTCGTAATATTTACGACAGGTTTTCCGGAAAAACTGCCGATAATTTCCATCGCAAGCTGCACTAAATATCCTTTAACAGATAACTCGCGGTAATTATCAGTACAATAAAGTCTGTCATATAAAATTATCATGCTTTGAATACGGCTTTCCGCGTCACGCAATGATGCGGTTACTGATGGATTATCTTCGGCTGCCAACTGCAGTGTGAGAAGCCCCTTAATTGTATTCATATTGTTTTTTATGCGATGATGCACTTCCCGAAGCAGCAGGTTTTTTTCGGCAAGAAGAGTTATTACTTTCTGCTCAGAAATTTTTCTTTCAGCAAGTGCCTCAAGAAGTACTTTCTGATTATTCTGCAGCTCATCGCTGGTCGAGATTAGCTCTTCGTTCGTTGCTGCCATTTCTTCCATTGCCGCATTTAACTCTTCATTAACCGCTTCGAGCTCATCATTTTTTGCTTTGATTAATTCCTCAGCCATTTGGCGTTCGGTAATATCAAAAACTATTCCATCAAAACAGATTAAACCATCATCCCTGAGTCGTGGTTTAGAAACAACGGAACCCCAACGGACATCACCTGAATGGGGATTAATACGAATTATTGTTTTGAGTATTGATATATTAGTTATTGCGTATTCCTCTTCAACCTGAAGACGCATCTGGTCTTCTTCATTAATTTTGTTATATATCAGGTTTGAATCCGCCATTCCTTCTTCTGGAGTTACACCAAACAAAATTTTAATCGAATCGCTTAAATATGTGAATTTCCTCTTTCCATCTTTTTCAATAACAGCCTGATAAATCATTCCAGACTGCATGTTGTTATTTATTGAACGGATATGCTCTTCACTTGCACGAAGTTTCTGCGTTTTTTCATTTACTTTCAACCGCAACATCCATGACCAGAACAATGACATGATAATAATTATTAGCAAAGGAATCAGCACAAACACACCATATTTAATCAACAATCCAATACTAATATGTTTTACTTCAAGTACGCCAAGCCAGTTATCATAGAGCTTGTTATACTCGCCGGTGTTTTTAAGTATATTGAGTCCCTCATTAAAACGCGACAGTAGAAGAACATCTCCTTTCCTGACCGCATAACAATTTTTAAAAGGTTCAAGCGATTTCCCCGTTGTCACGATGTTGGTTAGTTTAAGTTCCTTTATCCAGTAGCGCCCGGGAGTATCCGCGAGTAAAGCCAAGTCGCCTTTACCTGACGCTAGAAGCCGCAAAGCGTCTTCTATAGTATCGGTCAGTAATAGTTTGTCAGTTAATTGATGTTTAACAACATAGTCATGCATAACTTCGCCGCGCATGATTATTATTTCTTTGTTTCGGAGATCATCAATAGATTCTAAAGATTGAGATTTTTTACGTATAAATATTGAACTGCTGACAATAGAAAATGGTGTTGAAAAATCATAATTTTTCGCACGCTCTTCTGAATAAAACATTCCTGGTATAATATCAATTGTACCATCATCAATACCTTTACGCACTATCTCCCACGGCATAAGCTTGATTTCTATATCAAGACCCATTACCCGAGCAATAGACCGGGTTAGATCAACAGAAAATCCGGCAGGTTCACCATTTTTATCGAGATAGCTGTATGGAGGGTAGCCAATCTCTCCGCCGACTATTATTCGAGATTTTTCAATGGTTTGAGAATCTTCAGCAAATGATTGTACACTTAAAATAAATATTAATAAAAGAAAAACCATCATCGTATTTTTCATAAATTTACCCGCTTTACAAAAATAATCAAAATGAAGATACAATTTCATTTATTCTCTAATAATAGAAACAGTCATATCAACAAAACCGCTAAACTTGGAACTCAAGGACAATTTTTGTTCCGTAATCACGTTCAATACGAATATCTCCACGGAGCTGCTGAGTAAGCATCCAAACAAGCTGCAGCCCAAAACCAGTTGAGTTTTCAAAAGTAATTGAAGGCGGCATTCCAACACCGTTATCCTGAACCACCACACATGCGCGACCATCATTCATAGATACTGACACCGACACGGTTCCACTATCTTTTCCAACAAACGCGTATTTCATAATATTTGTTAAAAGCTCATTAATGATTATACCGATCGGCTGAGCTTTTTTTGTGTCAAAAACAATATCATCAAAAGTCTTATCAACTTGTACTGTTGTGCTATTAGGAAAATTTTTGATTATCTGATCTATTAAATCTGGAAAATAATCTTTTACCGAAATTTTTTTAAAATCATCAGAATGATAAAGCTTGTTATAAAGAACTATCATACTCTGAACACGTTTTCCAGCATCATTTAATATTGACGCTGCAACTGGATTGTTTACTGATCCTGCCTGAAGCTGTAATACAGCTTGTATGGTGCACATATTGTTTTTTATGCGGTGATGAACTTCTTTCAGAATAAGCTCCTTTTCAGCAAGAAGTGATTTGATTGTTTCTTCATCAGTCTTCTGTCTGGTGATGTCAAAACAATGTCCGATATATCCGGTAAATTCATTTTTACTGTTATAAATTGGTGTGCCCATGTCCCGTATCCAGCGATATTCACCGCTTGCATGGCGCAGCCGGTAATTCATATCAAATATTTCCTGCTTATCAAACGCGCGTTGATATATTTCCATGCACATCTGCACATCATCAGGATGAACACCTTCGATCCAGCCGGTACCCAACTCCTGTTCAAGAGTCCGTCCGGTAAATTTTAACCATGGCACGTTAAAATAATTGCAGAGCGAATCTGTACCGGCAGTCCAGATTAACGCTAAACCAGAATCAGCAAGGTAATGATACTGTAGTACTTTTTCACGTAATTCATTTTCTATGTATTTTTGTTCAGTAATATCGGTGATTATACCATTAAAGAGCAGTTCATTGTTTTTTATCACAGGATGGGCTATGGCCAGAAACCAAATAATCCCCTTTACCGTAACAAGCCGACCTTCAAAGCTGTGCGGGACAACATCGTTTATCGATTTACTGATTACAGTAATGAAAGCATCAACATCATCGGGGTGCAAATATTCTATCGGGTTCCAGTGCGATCCTGCCGAATCGTTTGGAAACCCAAACAATTCGGCAGCGTTAGGACTCATATATGTGAAATTAATATTATTGTCTTTTTCAACACGAAACTGATACACCATACCCGGACTGCTGGTAACCATATCGCTGAACTTCTGTTCGCTGAGCTGCAATGCCTCTTCTTTTTCCTTTTCTTTTAACTTTGCTTCAAATAGCTTGAACGCCATTTTAATCGATGCATCAAGAACGGTAATTCCACTATTTTTTACCACATAACCGTATGATGTAATATTCTCTGTTTTTCCAACAATTTCAGGCTCGGAGTGACTGGAAAGAAAAACAATTGGAATATCATACTTTTCAAGAATCATTTGAGCGGCTTGAGTTCCATCAATACCATAGCCCAAATCAATGTCCATAAGGATGAGGTCAATGTGTGTTTGCTGCTCTATCTGTTTTGAAATAATATCTACAGCCTGTTCACCCGTGATTGCCGTAACTATGTTGTACCCATATTTTTCAAGGGTCATTTTTTCAGCCATGGCAATGATGATTTCATCTTCAACAAGTAAAATTGTTTTTTTCTTATCTCCAGACATGTCGTATCCCTTGTATCTTTATTTACCTTTATTATATTCGCTGGTTATTTCGATACAACCGTGCCCCTCGATACATTTTTTGACAAAATAGGACAATGTCGAAAAACACTCGGGGAGCGGACTTCCTTATTGAATTAATAATCGAAATAAATAAATTTAGTTATAGGTGACAAAGAAATAATCCTTCGAATTATTGTTATAGTCGTCTATTATTTTATAATATCGAACTTAGACCAATATGTCAAACAAAATTATAATCAAGGATATAATTATAAGGAAAATGTTCTTTTAATAAATTCTTTTAAGATCCTAAAACGATGTTTATAGAAATATGCAATGTGTGAAAAATCATGACTGTATTCATAAAAAACCGCAAATTACCCGAGAACTAGAAAGTATTAGCCAAAAATCGACGAATCGAAAATATAAAATTTTTAATCACATCTGATCTTTCATAAAAACGATTACAGTTAAAGATGTTTCTTTATAGTCCGATAAATTCATTGAAAAATCTTTGTTAAAAAAGCGGTGGGAGGCGATTTCAATCTGTTCAAAAATAGTACCATGGTTTTCAACAGATTGAAAAGCCCACTCTGGCACCATTAAAACTTCTCTGACACCTTTATTTACAGAAAAATCACATATGTGGCAAATCTGCATAGTTACGCAAAT
>CAYLTM010000184.1:4564-7456 GCA_964386495.1 uncultured Leptospirales bacterium | reverse complement strand
TTATAAAATAATACAAAACAAATTAAAAAAAAGAAAATATTTTATTATTGACCGTGTAATTGATTATAGAGAAAAGGGTCGAGATGATAGCGGCTATAGAGCAATGCATTTAATACTTTTTAGGAATAATATAAAGATAGAATTGCAACTAAGAAGTAGAATACAACATTATTGGGCAGAAAGTATTGAGAGAACTTCAATTATATATGGAGCTTCTTTGAAAGAAGGTGAAGGCGACCAAACCGTTATAAATTATTTTAAAACAACATCTGATGCATTTTATTATATTGAAAATAACCAAATTCCACATGGATCATTTATTCATGAACTAGATATTCTGAGGGAACAATCCGAATCTATTATATCGAACTCGGACAAGTATAGCATTCTTGATAGTTATGTAAATGATGGTGTTATCAAAGGTATGGTATCAAGAGAATCATTATCGAAGAATAAGTTTAATAACTGGATGATTGTTTTTGATTGGAAAAATGGTAGTTTTATAAGTTGGGAAATGATTTCAAAGGATCCTCTTGAATCAATTAACAGATATTCAGTAAATGAAAAACGGTATCCATACGAAGACGGATTTGAAGTTGTGATGATTGGTTCTTCAAATGTCGCTACAATACGAAAAACGCACAGCCATTATTTTGGAATTCAACCATATGAAAAAATCTTAGAAAGTTTAGATGAGTCTAAATATATTTTTAATAAAAAGAAAAGCTTAGATGTTGATTCTATTAGATTATTGAGAATATTTGTAAAAAAAGGTTATTGGGCAAAAAAAACAGTTTCCTTTGATACTCTTAAAAATCATTTCTGCACTGAAATTATTGATTTTGAATCATCATTTGATACTCTTAGGGATAAAGGATTTATTGTAGAGAGTTCTTACCATAAGACAGTAGTATCATTAAATATTAAAAGAAAAAATGAAATTGAAAAAATATTAGCTGAATTTTAAAAAAACAAGGATGCCTTACTCTTAGAAGTCGTAGTGTATCATGTAATAAAAAATAGCTGAGGATATAAGCGGACAAACGAGGATAGTTAGGCATCTACCTGAAAATATTATATTTTCTATTAAGCATACGCGATTTTCAAATACAGCCATACCTTCAATATGCCATGAATTTATGAGATTTTATATTTATCATTCATGAATATATCAAAGGGATGGGCAAGCTAATCAGGGAATTGGGAGCAGCTTTGAACTTGGTTATGATCCATTTTAGAAATTATTATTAATGATATGATTAAACAATTAACTATAATCACTATATTTTACATAGTCTAAGGATTCTCTTTAACAAATGTTTTACTTTTTAACTGGTTTCCTTGGATCAGCTTTTTTAGTTTTAGCTTCAGTTGCTTTCTGTCCTTTAATTGCGGCTTTAACATCTACGAGTAATTTTTTTGAATCAGATAGTTCTTTTGTTAACTTATTCAATTTAACTGATAATCTTTTCTCGTCATTCTCAAGTTGTTTTAAAGTTTTCCCTGTCATTAATAATTCCTCCAAGAATTGATTTTATTTATGAAATAGAAGGTGTGTATTAATTGTAAGGAAAAATAATTATATTGACTAAAAATTAAGACGGGCATATAGACATGACGCATGACGCAATCTTTCATTTAATTAACTGTAGCAGGTATAAAAGGAAAGGAATTTCAACCGGGAATACTTTCAACTCCTCAAAAGTCGGTGAATGGCATCAACTACAATTCCCATGCCCATTTAATCGGCACATGCGAAATAGTTAATAGCAAAACAGGCGAAAATCATGTAGCAACGGTTATTCACAATATCGTAAAAGTCCACTTCAAAACCCGAAATTCGCAAAATTTGGAAAACAGAGCTCCATAATAAAAAAATAGTTTTCTGGGAAAATGGCAATAAATCGTTTGACAAAAAGTATTCGGGTGCTATTAAATTTCCATATAAGAACCTTGTATACGCGAGAAATTTAAGTGTTTTTACATATCTTGTCGGATATATTGATTTTTCTGTTAATGATCATATTCCGAAAATAATCAATATGTACCTGATAATTGTTTGTCTTTTATATTTAATAATATGGGTTGGACGGATATAATTAAAATTTAAAAAAATTTTATTTTAGATTGACAAATATAGCAATTTTGCTATATTTGGAGTGGCTGGTATGAATGGATTGTATTTTTTATCCTCAACATTTAAATCCAAATGAGGAAGGCTCAGTTAAGGAATTTATAAGAAAGGATTTAAAAAAATATAACGATTTAAGATTACTTGTTCAAAAGTTTTTAGATAGGGTGTATGCATCAGGTAGCTTGCAGCCGTTTTTTAATGATGAAACAATAAGTCCCCTTTCTTATTGTGGGATATTCGAAATGAAAATTCCAAAAACGAGAAAGGGTGGGGTCGTTCGTATTTATTTTTGCTATCATTGCAAAATTGATAAACTCCTGGTTCTTTTAGATGCTGAATTAAAACATGAAAAAGTGCCTGGAAAAATAGATAGAGCAATTGAAAGGATGAAAATATTTGTAAGTGATGTAAAAGTGGAGAAAAACAATGAAAAAAAATGAAGTTAATCAGCTGTTTGAAGAAATACTGTTGGAAGATTCAGAATACATTGACTTTGAAAAAACATGGGGTGCTTTAGCAGAATATTTAACAGACTATGAACATCTTAAAGGATTAAACGCTCTTACGCAATCAGATGTTGCCAGATCAGCGAGTACTACGCAAAGCGCAATTTCCCGTCTTGTTCGCATGAAAGGCAAACCAACCTATGAGCTTTTGCGTCGTCTCAGCCTTGCTGTTGGAGGGGAACTTTTTATTACACCGCTTGCTGATGTTACTGTCACATTACCTTATGACCTTCATGAAAAAGCCCACCGACG
>CAYLTM010000184.1:311-4554 GCA_964386495.1 uncultured Leptospirales bacterium | reverse complement strand
AGGATTGTCCATTAAGGAACTGATGATAGATATACTCCGCGATAGCATTGAATCGCCTAAGTATTCAATACCATCTTTTCCTGATTTTTACTTGACTGTTTCACAGGGAAAATCTTCGTCAGTTAATGATCAGCCATTGATCCATAATATTTCCAGTAGAATTAATGAGAACCATGAGTTGGCATCATGAGTATTGAATTAACAAAAGAAAATCATGAATCATTTCTTAAACTAATAAGTTCTATTATGATTAAAGATATTCAGTTTATGGAGTTTCACAGCCGTAAAACCGCTCCGGGTGCAGATCTGTCGCAGGATGAAATTAATATATCTTGGAAACAGGATTTTGCCGATGGGGATCCGTTAAGACATGGAGAAAATGAAATACTATTTCGTCCTAAGAGTTTTTTCATTTTAAGGTAATAACGACTATCCTCTTTTCCTTGACGGACAGAAATAATTATGATAACTGTTGGGCTATAGAATCCGTCCGTTCTTTTTTTCTCGAAAAACAGGTGATGAAAACAATGTGGCCTATACTTAGACAGAATTTAATGGATATTATGAGTCGTCATTCTTTGACTCCGATTATACTCCCATGGATTTTTTAATTCACATTTCATTTCTTACGAACATAGTGGATAATAAAAGAATTTATTTTCGTCTCACGCGACAGCATGGTCGTATTTATTTCTTTTTATGTTGTTACCGAAAATATTAGTGTGTATAAAAACTTATCAGATATATAGTTATTTCTGTCAATGATCTTATTCCGATAATAATCGATAGGTCACTAATAATTGTTTGTCTTTTATCAATTTCACATGTTTAGTATAACGCAGTTTTTTAGAAGAATATAGTGGGTAACTGAAAAAAATGAACATAGCAAAACAAATTATTACATTTTCTGTTTTTCTTCTACTTTCAATTTTAATAATTATATTTGATCCATTAATATCATGGAATAATGATATTTTAAAAGGGCTATTTTTCTTATCAAGCAAACTGAAAGATTCAAAAAGCTTGGATGAAATTAATATTTGCATAGTGCAGCATGATGTCCGTTCGATGGAAAATATTAATGATTATTTCATGATTGACCATCTCCCAGATGTATTGAAAAAGCCTATAACAAATCTTAAAACCATAATTATTTTAGAATATCAATGGAAACAAAATAGAGCAGCGTATGAACAGTTAATCAATATTTCGAAAGAATATAATTATAATCTGGTATTTCTTGATAGTTCTATATCAGAATTGAAAGAGTTCCCATTACCGGATATAATAAAAAATCTCTCCGGAAAATGGATTTTAAAATACGATAATTCAGAAAATAATAATGTGCTTTTATATAATAACAGTAACGATTCTATAATAAACAAAATCAATTTTCAAAAAAAGATACATGATAATTCCATCTTTAAGGAACAGAAAGCCCGAAGGTTCATACCACTTTATCAAGATGAAACTGTCTGGAAAAAATTAATCCCGGTTTCGTTTAAATCCGTTTTAGAAAAGAATAATATACTTAATGGCTGTGAGATAGTTATTTTTGAAAAAAATTTAGATCCTGCTTTACTATGTTCAAGCACTATTGACAGACAATATAAAACACAAGGTCAATTTCTGGCTCATGAAATAATAAACAGGTACAATGGAAATTCTATAAAACCTACAAGCCCGGCAGGATATATCGGCGGATTTATACTGCTATTGTTTTCACTGGGTTTATTATATTATTTATATATCAGACCTCCAAGATCCATATTCCCATACTTATTATGGTTAATTTCTCCACTGGTTGCGTTCTTATACTGTGGGCTTATTTTTTTCTGTGCCGGTGAATATGTTACTATATCAAAATTATTATCCCTGAACTTTATATTGCCATTATACTGGTTTTATTGCTGGATAATTCAGGAAAAAAAATTAAGAACATCACCTGAATATAAAGAAATGGTTATGCTTGTAACAGATCTTCGGGGTTCAACGACAATAGCTAAAGAGTTGCCTGCACATGAAATGATGAATATGTTAAAAGATATTTTCAGTATTACAGAAAGTATAATTCATAAACATAAAGGGATTATTCATAAAATTACAGGGGATGGTCTAATTGCTATTTTCGGACTTAATAGTAATTTATCAAAAAATGGTATGAAGAAGAAGGAAATTTTTAACGCTATTGAATCCTCTCTTGAAATAAAAAACGAACTGGGAAAATATAGAAATAAGAAATTTAAAGGTCTTGGGATAGGTATTGACATAGGTGATGTTTGTTATGGCATGCTGGGGGACAGAAATTACTTTGCTGAAATAACAATGATCGGAAATGCAGTAAATAACGCATCTAAACTCCAAAGTGCTATAAAAAACGATCCTTATAAACTAATAAGAATTTTTAGTTCCAAAGAAATCAAAGACTTGGCTGAAGAAAATAGAATTTGTACTTTCATAGAACAAAATGAATCATCAGAAAATATAGAGAAACCATTTTATGAATTGGAGGAAAAAAAATGAAAATTAAATTTATTTTAACGATTTGTATTTGTTTTATAATCCCGGCTATTTCATTCGCTCAATCTCTTCTAATAATTAAAGTTGAAGGGGAAGTTACAATTAATAGGCATAATTCTGATTGTGATAACCCATTTGTCTTAGAGGCAAACAATAAATGTAACATATTGAATAACGAAGATGTTATTATTCTCACTAAAGGTTCAAAGATATCAATAATAAATAATGAAGGAGCCATAGCTTCTCTGAACAATACCGGTCAATACAATATAGCTCAAGTAAATAAAATTTTTGATAATCCGGGAAAATCCGGCAAACTTTTATATAGGTTATTAAAGATTATATTTGATCCGGATAATAATTGTTCCGGTGTTATTGGTAGACACGCTGGTTTAGATAATGAAAATAAAGAAAAAGAGCAAAATGATTTTAAGGAATTCATGCAAATCAGCAAAGAATATTTTAAAATAGATCCAGGCTGTGATTCACTAAAAAAAATTCCAAACCATGAAGTATATAAAGCATTAATCAATGCAACAAATGGTGAATTAACTACGGCAAAAAAATTATTAAAAAAAAATAAACCCCAAAACGACTTCGAAAAAATTTTAAGTGAGACAATACAACATGTGGAAAATAAATAATTTTGCCATAATATTTACTGTTTTTTTTATTTTATTAAGCAGCAGTGCTTTATTTGCAGAGAATTATAATGTCCCTACACTCTATTGGGCTTATAACCAGAGTCTCGATAAAAAAGATATAGTTAATAATGCAACCGATTATGAGAAAGGATTGCGATATCTTGAAAATGGTAATCATAAGGTCGCTTTTATAACTTTCAGTAATATGGAAAACGAAGCAAAAACAAAAGAGGAACTGGCTGTTGCTCTTGCAATGCAATATTATACTCTGATAGATTATATTACTTTGCCAGGTCAATATCTGAATGACGATGAGCAATCAAGCATACTATTAGCTAATTCCTCGTTTTTTAAACTCAAGAAAGATGTAAAATTAACTTCATTAGAAGGTAATGTCCAAATTGACCAGACCTTTGACAATATGCCGCTGGCGAGGATAGTCAATATTTATGAACAAAGAATAGATAATCTTTTAAAACATCTTCCGGCAGGTAAAACAAAGGACATTGTAGTTTTACATTATAGATTATCCCAGCTGCCAATAAGTATACATGTTAGAAATTCTCTCTATAATTCATCTCCAGGCAACAGAGATAAATTATTCTTCCAATCATTGGATATTGAAAATTCATTTACTGATGAATCAATTAAATGGTTATGGATTTTAGCTAAGTTCAATTATGATTCTTCCAGTAAAAATCAGGAAATAAAATCAAATGCGTTGCTAAAAATAAAAGACAAACTAAATAATCAGGAACTTCCTCTCTGGATTAAAGCCAGGTTATTGATAACGCTTGGCGACTCCTGCATCGAATCAGCCTCACATCCGTTCTTTTTTGATCTTGATTATCGTGTTTTTAATCCTGATCTTAGTTTAATAATATTGGGAGAGATTCCAGAAAATTTTAAAAAACCGACACCAGACGCAACTAAACAGCGTTTAGAAGCTTATTTGTCTGCACAAAAAATATATACCGATATCAACTCATTCCCCGGTATAGGACAATGCCATCTTCGTCTTGGTATAACAAAATTTCGTAATGGAGATATTGTACAGGCGATAAAGCATTTTGATGATT
>CAYLTM010000184.1:0-301 GCA_964386495.1 uncultured Leptospirales bacterium | reverse complement strand
ATGAAAAGGAAAGAGTTTATTGAGAAGGAAAATGCGATTGGACTCGGTTATTTTTTAAGGGCTTTGTCATCTGAGTATTTAATCAGTTATTATAATGAATTCAGTGATTATAATAACTTCCCTAAAGGGATTAAAAGATCAATAAATATTCATGAAGAATGCTCCGGTAATTTATTGAAAGAGTTTCAGAAAATCAGAAATCTCGATATGTCCAAACAACATGTAGGTTCAATAGATAATATACCCAAATTTTATTTAACACTGCTTTCAAAAAGAAGGGCAGAATTGTATTATAAGATCG
>CAYLTM010000183.1:0-7549 GCA_964386495.1 uncultured Leptospirales bacterium | reverse complement strand
TTGGGATTTGTGGATTAGCCCAAGGCGGTACTCCGCCGCCGCTTATGCCCCGTGTTAAGTGCAGTTAGGGGATAACTCTTACAATAAGTATGCAAATACAAAATTCCATGCCCCCTCTTACCCACCGCAGCACACGACATGCGAAGGTGGTTACCTTTAATTTTTTTTTATTGATATTTTTTTACCGTTACTACAATTCAAATCAATAGTTAATATGTTTTCAGGTTCAGTTAAATAATTTATCAGTACTTGTTGGTTAATATTTTTCCATAGAGGTAAGTATCGTTCATCTTTTAAAAAATTAATCAAATTAGAAATATCTTTATCATTTATTTTAATGTTAATGATAACATTAGATATAATTAAATAATATAGTAAAGCATAGTGGTATTGTATTTTTTCAAAATTCCATGAATGCTGTATGGTCAACAACTTGTATAACTGTTCATTAATTAAAGCAACATAGCTATGTGAATCAAAAACTTTTTGTTTGATAGCATAGAATATGAAATTCAAATAACATGTATATCTGTTTATTTGGATAGTTTTTGCATTTTCCTGAATGAATGAGAAATATTTTTCTGTAATAAGATTTGATAAGGTAATTAAATGAATTTGATCGTTACAATTTTTTATAAATGCATTATAAAATTCTTCGCCACACATTAACTCCTCAAATGAAAAATCGAGAGCATCAGTATACATTGTAAAATACTCAGGGTAGTTGCTTAGAAAATTTCCACATAATGAGTGAAAAATCCTGTTACAATTCAAATTTCCTAATTTCATAATGCTTTGGATAGGATTACTAAATATATTTATAGTAAATATTTGATAAAGCATTTTATTTAACTCAATGTAGGGTATATGTAATTCACCAGTAGAGAGATCAAAATATCGTATAACTAGTATAATTCCCATTATTAATGGGAAAATAAAATTTCCTTTATGCTCACTTGACATTATGGAAATTGTTCTATCTGCACCTATTATTTTTAGAATGTAAGTAGCAATAAGTGGATCAGCCTTTTCGAGTAAAGAAATTATAGAGTTTATATTTATTCGGTAAGCAATAATAATTAAATTCGGAGTAAATCTATCGAAATTAAAAAAGGTTCGCCCATTCTCAAGTTGATTTATAAAAGAAAATATTTTAGACAAATCATTATGTTGTAATCCATCATTATAATCATTTAAAGATTTTTGTTCTATATAATTTTTTGATTCATGAGTTTTTATATTAAATGTTATTAATGAAATGCTTTTTTCAATTTTTTCTATAAATTTGATATCAATGACTTTCCAATTTAAAAATTCTTCTGTTAATGAAAAGTAATCAATTATTGAATATGCGACTAATGCTCTATCTAACTTTATTGTTTTTGATACAGATTCAAGCCATATTTCTTGTGCCCATTTAACACATTTTTTTATGATAATGATTTTATTCTCATCAAGCGTATTTGCTTCTTTGAGTTGATCTCTATATCTAACCTTCACAATATTATTGAGCGTAGAACAAAATTTATTGTAAGTATTAACATCTATAAATAAAGGTTCACTTTCAGAAAAGTATAACTCTTCAATTTGTTGTCTGAAATTATCATCAATTTCAACTTTTTCATAATCTGTCATAATAAGATCATTTATATTCATTATTCAATAAACCTTTCTGTTCGGGTATTTTTAATATCAGGCATTCTTCAACTGATATTTCATCCCACAAAGTATTAAAATTATTTAAAATAACCCTGGGATTTGTAACTTTTTGGATTATATGATGACTTGTTCCAAGACTGTTGACAGATGTGCCTAAGCTATAAACTACAGGTAAAACAAATTCATTATTTGGCACTAAAATTAAAAATCTATCATGAAAAGTATATCCGTAATTATTAAATTGGCATCTTAATTCGAGGTTGATATTCAAGTGATTAGTTGAGTATTGAATGAATTGTTTTAATATTTTTTGTTTAATTAAAACAATTGTTGAATTTGCTTTTACTTGATTTCCGATTTTATTTATTTTTAAAAGTTTTTTAATAAATGATTTTAAAATAACAATCATACTTTTTTTACTATTTTTTTTAATATCATCTCTAAATATTTTATTTAAACCATATATGGAAGTAATGCATTTAAAAAGCTTTCCAGTATTTTCAAAGTATAATGTTTCAATAATATCAATTGCTGTCAAATAAGGATCCCAAAGACAAATTTCATTAAAATCGGTGGGTGAGTTTAATAATATTTCTCGAAAAAAATTGAGAGCCTCTTTTCGTTGACCCTTTTGGAAAACTTGATAATCACCACTATTCATAATGATTTCATTTTCATTTACTCGTTTTTGAATATAATCTAAGTATTCAGCATCTTTTCTACGCCCTATTGTAATAGGTTCGGGATGGAATATTTGAATATAATGTTTAATTCCATCTCTATCTACAATATTGCGTGGCTCAGCTCCGGCTACTCCTGTGTTCATGTTTATATTATAGTATTTCATGAAAATGTTTTTTGAATTATGATAAATAATTGATGAATTAATGTTAGCGATAAATACTTCTAATTCATTTGAATCACCAATAATTCCAATAATTTCTTTTTCATTACCTTTCGCTTGGATAATTTTATGTCCAGTTATTATATCATCTTTAGAAGTTTTTAGGTCAATACTTATGTTTAATTCAGTAGAAAGTTTTGGGTGTGTGTAAAATGATAAAATCAAATCCGTTGAATTTTTACTTAAGCGAAAATCAATGTTAAAAAATGTTAAAGGGAATTGAAAAATAATATTGCCTATCCGATCGTAAACTTTAGAAAGGTCGATTTTTATTTCATGCTGTAAGTTTATAATATGATTGATATAATCTATTTCATTTCTTTTTAAATTTTTTGTAATGCATTTTGTTTCATCAAAGAATTCAATAATGTAAGAATCTCCCCAGTAGTTTGGTTTCAATATAGCATTTAATAAAGGAGGCTCAACACCCCACCTATGAGGTACAAATTGTTTTGGTAGCAAGATGCAGTCATACGAAATTGTTATTTCATCTCCATATATAATGAATTTATTTTTTAAAATATTATCAAAGAATTCAACAGTTTCTGAAATGGATAAAGTGAATTGAATAATACCCAATTTAAAATTTTCATTTATTGTTTTTGGACTTTTAGTTAATTTTTGTGGTTTTTTTAATTCTATATTTTCCTCAAAATTGATTAATGTGAAATAATTATATCTTATACCAGTTTTATTTTCTATTAAAAAAATAGTAGTAATCTCGGTACTGTTGTAAAAACCAGTTATATTATTCGATGAGATAATTTTAAAATCTTCTATCGCCAATTCCCTTTTGCTTAGTATTTCATCATTTGGGATATTCAAGTCCATTACTCCATTATTATTTTATTTTTTACTCGGCATACCCACTATGTTAAGCAACGGCAACATTTTTTTTTGATTCATCATAAAATATTTCATCTTTCCATAATTTGAAAATAATTTTAATCCATTTGTTAGATAAAGCTCTCACTGCAACTGAATGTTTTTTTCCTTTTGCTCGCTGCATGTCATAATACTCTCTTGACCATGAAGAAAATTGTAAAGAAGAAAACGCATATTTATATAGAACAGCTCTCGCCGATTTATTGCATGCTTTCCGCATTATGACTTTATGGTACATCCCGCTTTGATAATTCTTAGGAGCTGTTCCAAATAGACACTGTACACCGTTGTAATCATCGAACCTCTCTTTGTTATCACCAAACAGAGCAAGTAACTTACACGCCAATATATTACCGGCTCCCGGTAGCGATTTAAAAACTTCACCTAATCTATGTGAGTCGGTAATCTTATTCATTTCCAACTCAATTTCATTGAGCTTATTATTGAGCACAATCAATAATTCACAAAGACACTCTGCTTCAATTCTATACGCAAAGATAACATCTTCAGAAATTAACTGATTATACTTTCTGATTTTTTGAATTACTCTATCAATAAATATTTGTCTTCTATATTTATTTGCTTTTAAAAATTCGTCTATCTCCTTATCCGATGCAGCAAATAATTCAGCAAAAGTTGGATATTTTATAATCATTTTCAGTTGAATTGTACAGCCAAAATCACCAAATAGTCCTTCATGTAACGGAAAATACTGTCTAACAACAAAATGAAGCTTATTAAGATGCCGTGCTCTGTTATTTGTAAGACGGCTGTGTATTATTGAAAGATTTTTTAATTGTTCAATTTCATGGGAATTGTAAACCATCTCTCGTGTATAATTCTTATTACCTCGCAAATATTCTGCAATTGCTACTGCGTCAATGTCATCGTTTTTATTTCCCGAAACTTTTAATGATTCTTTAAACCGTTTAATTTTTAATGGATTCAATGAATACAGTTTGTAATCATGTTCATGAAGATAATCTACAAGTGGACCATGAGGTAGCTCAAACCCAATCTTGCTGTCTTTAATTACTTTAAGTTTCTTATCAAGCTCCTCGAATCCGGAAAAATCATTTGTAACTGTAAATGCTAAATTCAAATTACCGTTTCTATCAAGTACCCGCACCTTGTGATCCAGAGATGAGTTATCAATGCCGATGTAATGTTCCATGATACTAACCTCCATAAAAAAATATTTCTTCTGCTGCACCCTTATATTGGTTTTTTACGACCCACTATAAGCAGTCAGAAGATATGGGGGAGCTGTTGTGCCGAAAGTCATCATGTGACGGGACGCCGTTAGCTCTCCCCATTAATAATATACTTAAAACATATGAATATGTCCAGTACACTATATAACGGATGCCGGGTTTCTTGAGGGGGCATGGAATTTTATTCACTCAACTTATTATTTTTAACAAAATGTTTGGCGCCCTAATTGCACTTAACTCTTATTGTCTGACAAGTCTTCGTATATCATTATCTATTCGTTCATAATACGAAATTATTCTTCATATCCATACAAAACTACATACTTTTTAAGTCAAATAATTAATACTATTCATGCTTTATGAATAATACAACAGTTAGAAATATAGCTTATCTTATATTTATACCCCTATATTGCTTATTCATTACTCGGTATATCCAAACATCTACAATTTTAATTCCCTCACATGGATCGGCGCATCAGCGGTATCCTTTTGTTGTTACTAGTCTAATCTTTGTTGTGTAAACCCAGCCCGACTGCTTCGCAGTGACGCGGGCTGGACTTGGTTTTGCGTAACTATGCGGAATTCTGCGTAGTTACGCGGATTGTTCTCTTGCATGCAAATAAAATTACAGAATAACTCCAAAACCTAAAGCTACCACAATACCACCGGGAGATGAATTTTTGACAGTTGATTCATAATCTTTATCAATCATTCTATATGAATTGCTAGGGGCAACAGAATATCCGAATTCTGTATATAGTACATATTTACCAGAAAACTTAAAGCTATATCCTGCTACAATATTACCTGAATATGAAACTTTTCTTTCTGCGATTTCTTTTGTTTCAAACATGACTTTATTACTATATTCATCATCATTTGTGTATGTGTATCCCGAATACAAACAGACACCGGAACCCAAATATAAACCATCAAAATATGAACTGAAAAAATAATGGATTCCCAGACCACCGCCAATACCCCAAAATCCTAATCCGCATCCAGTATAACCTGAAATATTGTTTGTAAAAGCCTTATCTGCAAATAATCCGAACCCACCAACTTTACTATTCCAGCCAGCGTCAATACCAACCACAGCATTGTTTGTGTTTTGCGCAAAACTCGATTTAATTGAAAGTAGCAGAATAAATACTGCGACTATAATAATATTTTTCATAATTTTATCCTTAATATTTATTGTATGACTATAGAAATTCTTTACATGAATTTACCAAAAGAAATATATTTCATCCCTTTTAAGATCAAACTCCCTCTGTATATCAGTAATTTCCTCACCTTGCTTTAAAGTAAGCTTGATTTGCAATTTGATTTTATCTGCTGTAATGTCATCTTTGTCGTATATAAACCAGATGTATGCCCAATGACAATTTTCATTATCATTTTCGCATTGTTCATCATCACTTCTATAATTTCTGATAATTTCTTTTTCTAACAAAAACTCATCATTTGTTTTATACTTTTTCATTCTATTGACACAACCATTTTTAAAATTAGTGTCAATTCGGGAATAGATCGTATCTTTCCCTTCTTTTATTATTAGAACATCAATATCAGTAATTTCAATTGGTTCAACTTTATCTCTGTTATGTAAATTAAATAGCACTTCGAGTTTGTCTTTCCAATATTCTTGACCTTCATCATAAGATGTTGAAGATAGATATGATAACCTCAATAAAATCTTATTATTATCGATTAATTTATTACTTGCCTCACCCGTGCTATCAACATACTCAACCCCTGGGGAGCATGATATAAAAATGATAGAAAAAATAAATAAAGAGAATATTTTATTCATATTATTTTTCACCTTCCCTTAAATGATCCCAGAAATCATAATATGAATCTCTTTCTTCATAATGTACTGAATCTCCTTTGTCCCCTTTTTCTTTTTTATAATGAAAACCGCCGTATCTTGTTTCAAGGCTTAACTCAAGAGTTCCTTTACCTAAAAGTCTCAATACTATCACCGCAGCTATTAATATAAATGGGATGGCAAGAACCGCTGCACCAACAGAGCAAAGAATAACAGAAACTGTAATGCACATAGTTAACACCCCCACTAAACGAGCAAAATCTTTATTAAATCCAGCCCATCTCTTTCTATCAGTACTTTTATCTTCTAAAAATCTTTTATTTTTACTACCTGGATTTTTTTTCACATATTCCATTTCATCCAGCATATCTTCATCCGCGTTCTGGTAAAATTCACCTTCTTCATAACCATCGAGAACAGCCATAAATTGTTTCATTACTAGAAATATTGAACAATCAAGAATTATTAAAAACGGCATAGCTACATATGCGACAACCCCTGCAATTACCCAACCTATGCCTTGAAGGACATTTTTTACTCCTCCTTCCCTAAAATTTTCTTCAGCTCTGTTTAAATATTTTTCGGTTCTCAAGAAATCTGTTTTTATTTCTCTTCCTGTATCTTTAAGAGCCGCCAGACATTTTTCACCAATACACTCGAAGTATCCTTTTCTTTTCGAGTACCCGCCCTCGTCCTGAAACGCTATCGGACTGCCACACACAAAACTATATCTGTTGAACGCCTGCGTGTTACCCGGTTCTGGAATTGTAGGGTCTGGCGATGTCCATCTGCCAATTTCCGGATCATAATAACGCGCACCGTAATAATACAGTCCGGTATAGTGATCTTTTTCCTTGCCGTTGAACTTGTGTCTAAAGTTGTCTGTGCCGGTTTGGTTAAAGACTTCACCGTAGGGTTTGTACTTCATCGTTGAACGGACATTGCCGTACGAGTCTGTCACAAACTTTGTGTTGCCGGTGTAGTCGGGGTGGAAAAACAACACGCCGGTTTTTGGAATACCGCTAGTGATTATTCCAGATCCCTCAGGTT
>CAYLTM010000182.1:3925-7601 GCA_964386495.1 uncultured Leptospirales bacterium | reverse complement strand
AATATATTGCAAAATAATTATCTATAATTTAGGATGTTGATTGATACAACCTGATAATATAGAGATATCGGAATTCCGAAAAATATTCTTATCAAAAAACTAAATCAATCAGATACAAAAAAAGGGGGATACAATCCCCCCTTTCTTAAATAAACAAACCTATAAGAAGTTTACTTTTTCCATTTGTCCTGCATTTTCTGGATAAAATCTTTTGTGTATGGATCATTTTCTCTATCCTTTGCTTCCATCAGCTTATTTACAGTCTTTTCGTCCTCAACACCGATTCTGGTCAAAGCCAACACCATAGCATAACGAGCATCCGCATTATCTTCCTTAAGCAATTGATCAGCCAAAGGTTTTACTGCGTCTTTGTATTGTAATCTTCCAAGATTAACAGCAGCCCACATTCTTACACGATAATTGCTGTGTTTAAGAAGATCCATCATTTTAGGAGCTCCCTTATCATTACCCTTATTACCGAACCAGTCCGCAGAATCTATTACCACATCTGGATTGGGGCTTGACAGGTCTTTCAAATAATCTTTTTCCTCTTTTTCTTTTGCATAAGATGAGCTTAAACTCAACGCAAGAACCGAAGATATCATAACAAGAATAGCTAGCTTTTTCATTCTTCCTACCTCATAAAATATTTTTTTCTAATTAGATTTAGACAACTAATTATGTCAAGAATTTAATTAATCAAACTTATGAAGTATCTTTATCTTTCAGGCATATTTGTCAATACTTTTTTTCAAGAATGCAATTATTTTTTATCGTTTTATGATTATTTGTAATTTTTAAAGGTGTCAGAGTAAATTATTTATACTTTGAGGGCTATTCCGAAATAAAATATTGACTTGTAATAAAATTTTAAGATATTGTCTATGTTATTACTATAATCAAGGTAAATTCCCATGAAAAATATCGGCATTATTGGTGCTGGGGCATCCGGACTGATCGCTGGTATTACAGCATCGCGTAACGGCAACAGAGTTACTATTTTCGAAAAAGGCAAGGTTATTGCCAGGAAAATATCAGCTTCAGGCAATGGACAATGTAATATTACAAATAAAAATCTATTACTCGAACACTATCATTCCAATAATAACGATATAGTGAATAATATCATTAAAAATTTTAATTTTGACAAAACTATAGAATTTTTCAAAACTATTGGAGTTAATATTAGAATTAAAGAAGATGGACGGTGTTATCCATTTTCTTTTCAAGCATCATCGGTTGTTGATGCGTTAACATTTGAGATAGACCGGCTAGGTGTTATTGTTTTACTCGAAAACGAAGCTACCGATATAAAATTTAATAAAAATTCGATTACTGTTGTAACCAATGAAAAATCTCACAATTTCGACTCTGTGATAATTTCAACTGGAGGCTGTGCCTCGCCAAAAATCGGCGGCACGTCATCAGGCTATAAAATACTGGAAAATCTTGGACATAGCATAATCCCCCCATACCCGTCAATCGTCCCGATAAACATAATAGACAAACAGATACACAGACTCGAAGGAATCAAATGGGATTGCGTTTTATCTGTAATTATCAATAATCGGATTGTTTGCAGTTCCAGCGGGGAATTGCTTTTTACAAAGTACGGGATTTCAGGACCGGCATCACTCGATATTTCCAGAAGTGTGAATGATCTCGTTCTTTCAGGCGGTTCACCGGAAATTTCGATTGATTTTTTTCCGGATATATGTTCAGTAGAATTATTAACCTTGATAAAAAATTGTCTAATACCTGGAAAAAAAACAAAATATTCTCTTTGCGGAGTAACAAAAAAAAGAATACCAGAAATTATTTTAAAATATGCCGGAATTGATTCGGAAATCCTTAGTGAAAATATTAATATTATTCAACTTGAAAAAATTTGTAATTTATTAAAAAATCTTACAATAAAACCCGGCTGTCCGAGAACATTTGATGATGCGGTTGCCGCGGCAGGCGGTGTAGATATTAATCAGATTAATCCTGACAACATGGAATCTAAAATTATCAAAAACCTTTTCATAACCGGTGAGGTTTTAAATGTAGACGGAGACTGCGGCGGATTCAACCTTCAATTCGCTTGGTCAACAGGAGGATTAGCCGGGATGTCTCAATAAAAATATCAATGATAAATCGACAGCCTGAATAATAATTATTAAGATGAATGAAGTTATATGAAATTAAAAATTTTTAAAACATTGTCATGAAGCCATTTATTTCCGCTACCCTTCCGCAAACATCCTTTAATTGATCATCTGAATTGAAAACAGCAGTGATAGTGAATGATGCGAATTTTGAATGACTGCTTTCTTTCTCAGATAATTCAAATTTTCCTAAATCTGCCGATAGGCAGTCTATCAATTCATATTTTTGCAGAATATTATTCCGAAAAATGACTTTAAATGTTACTTCTTTTGGAAATATTTCTTCTTCCGGCATATAGAACCTTTCAATTTATAATTAATCACTGCAATCAACAAGAAACAAATTACATATTTTGCACTTTCGTAATATCAACATCATCATAAAAAAAGTTCAATATATCATTATATTTTTTTCCGATCTCAGCCATTTCCTTAGCACTGTATTGACACATACCAACACCATGCCCCCATCCGTGACCAGTTATGCGCAGACCGTTTTTTGTTCTGCTTGCTGTAAAATATTGACTTTTAATTTTATTGTTTGGAAATAATTACCGAAAATCGTTGCCGGTCATTTTCAGCATTCCATTCGAATGAGTTATCACAACGGAGATTGCACGCTCATTATGTTTTTTAAAAGATACTCCCTTTATTGTTCCAACATTACTGTACTTATTTGACAATAACTTTTTCATTTCATAAAGAGAAATCTCCGTTTCCCAGTTATAGTGAGGTGAACTTTGTCCGTAAGGAATATTTTTATCTATAAGATACGGCAGTTCATTTCCATTCCAAACATACTTACTACTGATAATTTTACCGCCGCTTGTTGAATGAAATAATGCCAATATCGGCTGATTATTATGTGTGATTATTACTCCGCTTGTTTCCTTAACAGCCTGGTTTGCAAGTTCACTTTCAGCTGACATTCCGTTATAAACCTGAAATTTAGTCGAAGAATCAAGATTAAAAATCACATTATCTGTCTGTTTAATATGGTAATAAGCATAAGTTCTTGCAGCGACCGCCTGAGCCTTTAGTGCCTCAATCGGCCAGTTTGGTGACATTTCACTTGGAACAACCCCGCAAAGATATTCATCCATGGTAAGAACATTTACAACATTAAGTTTACCCACAATGTTATGAAGTTCAAAAATTCCACGATAAGGTTTTCCGTTGCATTTCAACGGAGATGCCCATGATTCAACAACTATCGGATTACTAACCTTCTCGGCATAGAAGGTATATTCCTTTGATTCGCCTTTGTAAATCACTTCACCGGTTTTCAGATAGGAAATCTTAATCTGGCCGTCTGAACCAAACTTAACAAAATCACCTGTCTTCAGAATTAACACTTTTATAAGAGCATCCTTACCAGCAATCTCCTTACCTTCTTTACGTACAAATTCTTTGGAAGGTGAACATCCAAAATGTAATATAACTAACGCCGATGTTATTATCAACAAAATCCTTCGCATCATAATCTCCGTTCAAAATTTTTTAGGCAATCTTAATTTCTGATATTT
>CAYLTM010000182.1:2730-3915 GCA_964386495.1 uncultured Leptospirales bacterium | reverse complement strand
TTTATCCTTTTGGATGAAATTTCGTATGATATTTCTGCAATGTTTTTTTAGCTAAATGTGTATAAACCTGAGTAGTAGAAATATCCATATGTCCAAGCAACTCCTGTACAGATCTTAAATCCGCACCGTTCTCAATCAAATGAGTGGCAAAAGAATGCCGGAAAGTATGAGGTGTAATATTTTTTTTAATATCAGTTCTATCAACATATCCTTTTAAAAGACGCCAAACTGATTTTCTGTTTAATTTAGAACCTTTTTTACTTATAAATAAATATTCACATTCTCTTTTACCCAAGATATAAGGTCTGGATTGTTTCAAATATTTTTTTAAATAGTTAACAGCATATTCACCCATAGGAACTAGTCTTTCTTTATTTCCCTTTCCCTGAACTTTTATAATGCTGTTTTCAAAATCTATATCACTATATCTTACTTCAATCGCTTCAGTTATTCTTAAACCGCTTGAATACAAAAGCTCAAATATAGTTCGGTCGCGCAGTTCATAAATATCATCCTCTTTAATAGAACTGAATAATTTATTAATTTCATCAGCGTCAAGAAAATCCGGTAATGATTTTCGTATCTGCGGAGTTTCAACTCTTGTCGTAGGATTTTCAAATGTTATAGAGTTTGTAGTTGATACAAAATTATAAAACTGCCTAATGGCCGCTAGAGATCTGGCAACTGTTCGAGAGGAATTATTTTTTTTATGTCTTTGGAAAGAAAGAAATTTTAAAATATCATCCTGACTTGCTGTAAGAATTGACTTGTTGCTTGTTTCAAGAAAATCACTAAATTTTTTTAAATCATAAGAATACGAATAAATAGAATTTTGCGACAAACCTTTTTCAATTTTCAAAAATTTTTCAAACCTGGCAATCTCTTTAATAGTCTTCAAGCGGCAGCTCCATTTAGTTTATTTTGATTATCACACTTTTTTTTATTTTTTTAAACGCAACTTCCACCCCGGGCTTTGCGGATGCCCGGAGTATTCTGTCTCATTAACTCGTTATAGCTAATTTATCGGTTAGTTTGTGATTATGTCTTAAAAAAAATTTAGCCGTTAAAGGAATAGAATGGTTTTGGAACCAAAAAAGGCCAAAAAAATTTGATAAAAATTCAATAATAAAAAGGATTTCAACTAGTTGTTATTATTTATTCAAAATATCCGATTTTCGCCTCCTA
>CAYLTM010000182.1:0-2720 GCA_964386495.1 uncultured Leptospirales bacterium | reverse complement strand
TCTGCAGAAATTAATTTTGTGCGGATCTGAATAAATATTCTGTCGCCTGTTTTAAGCGAGCTGTCGGAAATTATCGCGTTACCGATTCCATAATTCAAAAGCGGAGAAAATCCTCCGCTGGTACAATAACCCATCTCTTTATCATTCAAAAAAACTTTGTAACCATCACGGGGAATACCCTTCTCCAGCAATCTGAAACTGTACAATTTTTTACAAGGATTGTTCTTTTGTTCCGCGAGCGATTTTTTGCCGATGTAATCTTCGGCGGAGTTAATGATCCAGCCAATACCTGACTCGACAGGTGAAATATTTTCACTAAGATCGTGTCCATATAATGAATATGACGCTTCAAGACGCAGGATATCCCTCGCGCCTAACCCTGCCGGTTTAAGACCAAACTGCAAACCGCTTGTAATCAACCTATTCCATATTGTTGATGAAATTTTATTTGAGCAATATACCTCATACCCTTTTTCGCCTGTATAACCAGTTTTAGAAATCAGCACAGTCTCGTTTTGAAATTCGAATTTATCGAAATAGAATCTTTCAAGTTTCTTAATTTTCTCTTTATCAAATATTTGAATCATTACAAGTTCAGATTCCGGTCCCTGAACATCAATTTTAGAAGTGTCATCTGACAAATCAATAATCTCAACACCTGACTCATTCTGTTTTGTAATCCAATCAATATCCTTCTGCCTGGTGTCGGCGTTAACCACCAGAAGATAATGCTCTTTACTGTACATGTAGACAAACAGATCGTCTATAACTCCGCCGTTTTCATTACACATACAGCTGTACATACATTTACCTGGAATAAGCTTATCCATGGATGTTGGCAGCAATTTTTTCAATAAGCCCTCAGCATTCTGACCTTTGATTTCAATTTCACCCATGTGGCTGACATCAAATATTCCAATATGATTTCTCACGGCATTATGCTCTTCAACAATTGAAGAATAAAACACCGGAAGTTCATATGACGCGTACTCAATCATTTTTGCCGACAAAGCGACGTGTTCATTAAATAAAGCTGTTTTTTTCATTTTGGCATTTTCCTTTTTAAAATATCGCCAATTGCGGGACAATAGGCAAGTTCAACCGCATCGAGAGAATCTAAAGTCAAAGACATTTCAAGAGCCATACTGACAATATTAATTCTTTCAGAGGCTCCTTTTTCACCAATAGACTGAGCTCCTATTAATCGTCGGCTTTTTTTATCAGCAATTATTTTAATGATTAACTCTGTATTACCAGAAAAATATTCCGGTAATATTTTCATTTTTATTTTAGCCGATACAGGTTCGAATCCGTTCTTCAAAGCGGTTTCTGTTGTATAACCTGTACCGGACACCTGTAGATCACCGATTTTAGATACAAATGTTCCGGCCGTTCCCCGATAATTTGCTTCAATTCCTAAAACATTATTTGCCGCACATATACCCATTTTATATGCCGGAACAGCCAGTTTTGCATTCACGGGTTTACCGTCTATTACAGAAAAATTTCCAGCACAATCTCCTGCCGCATAAATATCATCCGCGCTGGTCCGCATTTTGGAATCCACCACTATGCCTCTGTTATCACAGGATAGACCAGTGTTTATTCCAAAACCGCTGTTAGCCCTATACCCGACCGACAATATGCACAAATCCGACTTAATATCTTCCCTTTGACCATCTGATTTTTGAATTTTAACGGCGTTGGAATCAATTGTTTGATTAAAACTTACCGCGGAAGAACCCGTAATAATTTGAATACCACAACTTTTCAAATATTCCTCAACAGTTGAAGCCATGTCGCTGTCAAGAATTCCCGACAGAACATTTCCCTTCATTTCAATAACCGTTGTTTCTGACGCGCGATGTTTTAATGCAAACGCTGTTTCAAGACCGATTGCTCCGCCGCCTATCACAGTAACATTCTTGAGTTTATTATTTTCTAAATAATTACCAACCGCGTTGAGATCTTGATAGGATGTCAGGGTAAATATCCATTTTTGCAAATATTGCTGAAGGTTTTCAATATCCGGTATTATTGGAACAGCTCCGGAAGCAATAACTAATTTATCATACGAATAATCAACCATACCATCGGTTGTTTGAATTTTTATTATTTTTAATTTCGAGTCGGCGGATAAAGCCTTTCCGGAAATTTTCACGATTTTCATTTTTTCAAGAAAAAGTTCCTGATTAAGTTTCTCGGGAGGAAAAAGCCCCTCTAGTGAATACGGCATACCGCAGGGATGAAACATGTCGCAGATTTTATCGTCAATAACAGTTATTTCAGTATCAGGTTTGATTCTTTTTATTGACGATAGTGCCGCAAAACCAGCAGCTCCTAAACCGATTATTACCACTTTCATTAATTTATTCCTTCTCCGGCGTTGCCGGAAATTCATTTATATTGTTTGTAACAAGAATCAATTTTTTAGATTTTGCTTGTCCAGCAATTATTAAATCCATTGGACAAATTAACTTACCTTTCTTTTCTAAATCTTTTTTAATCATTCCAAATTCGACAATAGTAATTGATGAAACATAGATATCTTTTTTTGATTTTGTTTTTAATGTCCTTATAACATCAAGCGGCTTCTTCTTAATCAGGCTGTCGATTTAACTTCGACAGCCTGATCGGGTACGTCATGTACCCGCATTTTGCATGGTTTTCCTTTGAAAATCATGCAAAATGTGAGGAATTACGAATTTATTTCGGAATTC
>CAYLTM010000181.1:6116-7601 GCA_964386495.1 uncultured Leptospirales bacterium | reverse complement strand
TTTAGCAAATTTTTTTGAGCTGGTTCCATGATTTTCTGAAATTGTGAAATGAACTTTGCTGTTTACAGCAATAAGTTTTGTTAAAGGGTTATTGTTGTCTAATGAAAAATAATACTCTTTATCAATGGATTTTATAAAACCGTCTTTACCTTTTTCGTTACTATGCATAATATTTTTTATTTGCCCTTCACATATAACACAATTCTTTGATGTGTCGTTGTAATTAGGTTTCTCATTTTTAAATTTATTCCAATATATTTTTAGCTCTTTAATTAACTCTGTTTTATTAGAAAGTGAAATTTCATTTTCTGTAAATTTACTAAGTTCATCTGATAATTTTTGTGGTACTTTCCATTCCTTTTCTAAACGGAGCAACTTTGAAAGTGAAAAGTGTTTGAAAGCAAGTTCAGAATTACCCTGTTTATTTAAAATTATACCAAGTACAAATAGTAAATCAATTTTATATTCTAAAGGTCCGAAATTATTTATAGCATTAACAGCCATGATGTGAGCTCTCTCAAAATCATTTATTTCTATAAATAATTCACTAAGATCTTTTTGAATAAACCATTCTTTTTTCTTTTTCAAAATTTGTTCAAGATCAGTAATCGCTTCATCTATGTTGCCAAGATATTTCTTTGATAATGCAATTCGACGAGAAATCCAGCTATCATTATTATAATGAAATATCTCAATTTTATCGAGTGCTTCTTTTGAAAATTCGCAACACTCTTGCCATTTACTAGTTTTAAATAAAGCGGTTGATTTATAAGTATACCATTCTTCGAAAGCAGAAGCCAATTCCAGATCTTTCATTTGTCCTTTTCGTGGAACTTTAATTGTAGAGGTTTCTTTTGAAAGAAAATTTGGATTAACAATATCACAAAATTCATTCACAAATTTCCAGTTAGGTAATTGTTTCCTTTTTTCAGTTTTAAGAACTGTAGTAAATAGTTTAGAAATAAGTAAACTGTTAAACTCATTATTATTTTTATTTAGTACAATAATTATATTCTCGATTTTTTTAACAATATCATTTTTCTCATAATGATGATTTTGCTCATGGACAGTATCATCGTCTTCGAAATAGTGAGTTTCTTCTTCATGGTTATCTGAAGAATTGTTATCTTCTTTAAATTTTGACCATAATAACCAACCATAAGATGTTAATATTTTATCTCGTTTTTCAGTATTAATGTTAATGTTGAAAATTTCGAGAAATTTAAATCCAGCATCTAGTTGATTGGTATATCGAAGACAACTTATAATGTTTGATACAATATATTCGTTTTCAGAAATTTGTTCTTTTGAAAAATTAAGTTTATTTTCTTTAAAATATGCAAGTGCTGGTGCATAATTCTTCTCACTTTTTAAGTGATTAATTTGCTTGGAAAATTCATTTATAGTTAGCATATCAAACTCCTTTTAATTCTTGTAAAAGATTTTGAACTTTTTCACATACTAAAGCATCTCCACATGAGTTTA
>CAYLTM010000181.1:1033-6106 GCA_964386495.1 uncultured Leptospirales bacterium | reverse complement strand
CTTTTGTGAAAAAACCTTCCTTGTTATAATACATTATCATAATAATTTTTTTACCTGTTGTATTAATATAAATGACATCATGGTATTCTTTCTGTGTTAGAAAACTAAAAGAAAAACCGATTAAATTTAATTTGTCATTAAAACCAACATATGCCGCCATTCTCCAGTCATCTTGAATAAAACTAAAATCTTTAAAAATATTTCCTGAATTTAACAGGTCGAGTAATTCATTAGCGAATTCTATATTACTGCATTTTTGAACCGAATGATTTTTAAAAACACCCTCCTTGTTATAATAAATAGATATAATTGCCGCATCATTTTTATTATTAATTATTTCATAAATTTCTTTATACTGATGATGTTCAATTGAAGCAATTATCCATTTCTTTTTAGATATTGTTTTAAAAATAAAACTATATAGCTGTAGTATAAACAAACAATGAACTGAATTTGAAAAATTGTATTTGTTCATGATAATTTTATCTTGTTTTGTTACATCAATATTGGCACTTGCAATAAAAATAGGCTCATCACCATTTGTATTGCTAGAATTAACAATCTCAATTTTGGAAAAAGGCGTGATGGGTTTATACCCCAGAAGATTAACTTTATCAGTTGCTCTAATTAAACCTGTATAAATCCATTTGAAATAACTTTTTCGGAAGTTTTTTTCATTATTTTTTATAACCAGAAAGATTTCATCCCATTTGTAAGACATTGCTTTGTTGACTGTTATTGCCCATCCGAAACGTAATTGAGCAGCATTGAAAATTTTATAATACCTGGTCTCTGGCATTAAAGAAAGCTGTTTTTTTATTGAATTCAATATTTTTGTAATACCTTTTCGTGTTGACTTGTCATATACCGACAAAAGTACTAATAATTCTTTGTCGGTGTAATAATTACCATTAATGAAATTATCCAACTCCTGCTCAGCCAGCTTGTTTAAAAGTGTATAATATGCGATTTTTTCATTTTTTGAAAAATCACCATTTTCACTTAATCTGAAATTCTCGAAACTGGTAATTGAATAAATGCTGTTAGAACCATTTAATTGAATAAAAATTTCACGAAATGTTAGCGGTGCTGGAAGATTGTCTGCAATAGTTTCAGGCTCAGACACATTCAAGACTTTAGCAAACTGCCCATTAAATATCTTTTTAATATCTGCATCGGATGAATTATTATCAGATACCTGAATAGTATTATTGAAAATAATTAAATCACCGGCGGCTATATCTTTACCATTATGCAATATGTTATTTTTAATCCATAAATTCATTTCATGGCAGTCAATTTTATTTTTATAAAGCACACGTGAATTTTCATTACTGAGTATTGATAATTTTAGTTTTAATTTGAAATTTTCTTTTGAGTAATTTTCTAAGGCATCAGAAAAAGTTAAATCTAAATTATTAAATTTATTTGTTCTAATTCCGTTGATTAATTTAAACGCTTCGGTAACTATCATAGATTTATTTTCTTTATCTTCAAGTTGAAAATATTTTGGTTGCAAATTGTATTCATTGCTGAAATAATCAACATTTAAGGAATTATATTTTCCCATCGTAATCTGATAACTGTCGCCTATGAAAATTATTTTTCTTCTGGTGTTTTTAATATTTGCAAATTCAATAAAATCTTTTAAAACACAACCGGTGCCAAATTCCAAAAAATTAATTTGCTTTTTAAATTTAGTAGCAGTAATAAGTTGAGATTCATCAACTATATAAATGGCATTATCTATGTCATCTGAATATTTAAGTGGTACGATCTCCAAACAAGTATTTTCATCATCATATGTTTTAGTTATTTCAGTATCTTCAATTACAGCAGGCTTTCTTTTTCCTCCGTATATGTACGAGTATATGGAAGAAAATTCTAAATAATTATTTTCTAAAAGATTATTAGCAACTCTATTTGATAAAGCAAATAGTTTAACTTCCGGGACATTGTTTTTAAAAGCCATTTCCTGAATATAAGGAATTAGATGACTTTTTCCGCTCAACGATGTTCCATCAAGAATGAATATTTTATCATTTTCCGATTTAATAAAATTAGTAATTTTTTTTAAAGCGGTTTTTTGGTCAGGATATAGAGCTTCGTAATCGAGATCTGTTTCATGATCATAAAAATCATCCGCTTGATTATAGCTCTCATTTAAATCGTATAATTCCGCTCGAAAAACTTTCTTGAAAACATCAAAAGCATCTTTCGAAAGAAATGTTTCGCTCTGATTAATGTCTATCATATCTTTGATCTTTTCAAGATAATTATTACGATCTAGGACAAAAAAAGTTAGTTCATCTTTTCCAGGTATTTCTCCAAAAAGATTTACAGACTTTTGGAAACAAACCGCTTTTATTGTGTGAAATGGATTAAATTTATCTGTTTTCGGTAACTTGTTTATAACATAATTATTAACTACCCGAATAAATCGTTCTTTTTGTTTTTTTAATTGAACAAATGGATTTGCTGAATTTCCGCCTCTAACTATAGTACCTTTGTCATTTTTCCAAACTTTGTTTTGATAATCATTTTGATTTTTCTCGGGGAGGGTAATTGTCCCGCCGTAATTTTTTAATTCAATAATACAAACAGTTTTATTTGTTACGAGAAGAATGTCAATTTGCAGCCTTTCATCATCTTTGCATTCTGAATTTGCTATGAGCAAACCATCTAAAGTATACTTATCAAACATCTTAGCAAGATTATCTGAAAATTCTCTAAAAAATGTATTTTCGTAATTTTTAGCTGCAGTTCCTTTGAATATTTCAAGCATTTTATTTCCCCGTTTATTTTCAAACATTCAATACTAATGCTTTCTGTAAAGCATCATTTTTTATCTGATCAGATAATTTAGACTGTAAACCGGGAAAACTATGGGAATTTTTTAAAAATTTTAAATATGTAAGGGTAGGGTTGTTACTAATGTAGTGACCAATCTGTTTGGCGTTTCAGCGGCATTCATCAGCAGTCAATGGTCTTATCTTTGCGGTGTATCATCCATTCCGACTGAGTACAGTAAACCGGAATGACTTATTATTTTCTAATTCAACATTATAAAAAAAGGGAAGACCTATTTGAGTTATTAGTCCTCGTTGCGTCGAACATTATTGATTTGTTAAAAGAAAATGTCCGCTCCTGTCCGCAGCTCGATCTGTCGGATGTGTTCATCTTGACTTCGTTCGATGAGTACTATTCCGAGTTTAATTTCCTTAAATTCCAGCTTTGTATCTGTTTTTACGGGAACCATCGCACCATCTTCCTATTCAATATCATTAAAATTTATTTATCGACCCAATTTCGCAGTATTGTCTTCCAATACCTTAATAATCCCTAAAGACATTTTTCTACAAGTTCAGCCATTATTTCTTTTGATAATGACATTGTTTATTCCAACTTAAATTATTTTGAGGAACACTTTACTTTTTCACAAACTTTGATTAATAGTTTTTTTGATTTTACCGAAAAATAATTCATTTCCATGAACAAAACATATGTTTTTTACTAAATAATAATTGACTTTTTTTTGCTTTAACTAATACGATGCAAAAAATTTAATATTATAATGGAGCTTTATAATGAAAAAAGGATTCATTGGTTTATTGGTCACTGTATTTCTTGTTTGCAGTATTTCTGCTGCAAAAGCTGCTGCTGCAGAGGGAGCCTCATTGGTACTTTTCATTTCTGCTTTAACCTGTTCAACTAGTACAACTGCCGGCGGAATTTATGTTACTATCAAAGGCTTGGATAAGGTATTAGCTCAGAAACAGGAAAGACTTGAAAAGTTTGTAACAGATAACGATGTTTATGTTGCACAGGACATCGCAATGGGAAATGGGGAAACTCTTAACACAATTGCAGACATTCTAGAGATAGACAATAGTCTTAGAAATGATTTCAATAAAGATCTTCAGACAAAATATTCTGATATTTTTAAAAATGAAAACTTTTCCGGAAAAAACACTGCCGCTTCAATAATGAAAATAGCTTACAAACTTTAATAATATAACGCCGGAGTTTATCCGGCGCTATTATTTTATCATGCGAATTATACTCCTACTTAAATATATATTTTTTACAATTGTTATTATATTTGTTATTAACAGTTCAGTTTATGCTGAGATTTCATTCACATATACTGAGCTATGTGAAAAAAGTGAAAATTTAAAACTGTATGATGAGGATTATTGGAAAATTCTTCTCCATTATAAAAAGAAACTTTATAGTTACAAAAGTCTGGTAGATTCCCCTGAATTTTTTTTCAGTAAAGATGGAAAGGTTGATCCAAAAGCAGAGTTTTTTGCCAACATTGACGCTTTCTATTTTTCCTCTGATAAAAAAAACAATGCTTCCAAATTTCCAGCAAGATTCAAATGGATTTCACAAAAACTGAATATTGACATATCAAACAGCGAATCATTCTTTACTGAAGATTATATCTCGGTTAGAAATACTTTGAATAAAATTACCAAATGTTCAATTGTATTCGCATCTTTCTATATGAATAAACCTGAATCTGTTATGGGTCATTCCTTTTTTAAAATGGAAATGCAAGAACTGCCGGGATTATCAGCTTTATCTGTGAATTACGTTGCGAATAATCCTCCAGACAATTTTTTTGTTTTTGGCTATAAGGGGCTAACAGGCGGTTACCCTGGAAAATATCTGGTTTTGCCATATTATCTTAAAGTACAAGAATATAATTATCTGGAAAGCCGAGATATATGGGAATATAAACTTTCATTAAGCATGGAAGAAAAGGAACGAATGACAGATCACATGTTAGAATTGTCGGAAGTAACTTCTAATTATTTTTTCATCGATGAAAACTGTTCCTATAATCTTCTTTTTTTATTAGATGCGGCACGTCCCGAAATGATGCTTTTTGAAAAAGCAAGTCCATTGGTTATTCCCATTGATACAATTAAGTTGTTGAAAAATTATAATCTGATTGAGTCAACAACACATTATCCTTCCATATCAACGAGACTGTTTGTGAGATCGCGTGGAATGAGTATAGCACATATTGACATGGCTGAAAGTATTTCAAAAGATATTGAACAA
>CAYLTM010000181.1:0-1023 GCA_964386495.1 uncultured Leptospirales bacterium | reverse complement strand
GAACAGCACGTGATTGTAGAACTTGCAGGAATTAAAGATATTGAACAAGCCAAAATTCTTTATGATAATCCGGATTTAACTGAAAAAGAGAAAGGAGATATTCTTGATCTTGCTATTGAATATTATTTATTTAAAAGTATGACCGGCAATCTGCAAATGACGGATATCGAGAATATCAAGAAAACCTCTTTTGCTTTATCTCGCGAAAGAAGCAGATACCATGTTAAATCGGAAGTAGAATTTTATGAAAAAGATCCGCTTTATTCACATGATCCGTTTTTAATAGGAAGCGGTTTAGGGTTTTCATATAGTCGATATTATACAGTGTTTAGAATTCGACCACTAAGTCATGGAAAAGAAGATCCAATGGCAGGATATCCTTTTGGTGGTTACATAGAAGTTTTTGATGCAACATTCCGTTATTATTTTAATAATGATAATTCCATTAAAAAAAATTTTGACCTGGAAAAACTCACTATAATTAATATTACGTCTCAGCCGAAAATCAATCCTTTGTTTAATCCTTTGTCCTGGCAGTTTTCTTTGACAGTGGAAAATCAGATAGTAATGCCGGAGGGAAAAGCCTTTGATATAAAATTCGGAGCTGGTTACTGCGGAGAAGTGTTAAACAGGTTCAATTTATATTTTTTAACACCATTAGGAATTGAATTTTCTAAAAAATCAAATTTTTTCACCGGAATAAATTCAGGTATGTTGTATCTGACAAAGTGGGATTTTTTCATTAATACGGAAATCAGCTTTGCGAAATATTATTTTAATGAAAAGGAAACTGTTTTGTATTTTTCAAACAGTATGGTTTTTTCAATGTCTGTAAACACAGCTATTGTTGTTAAAACAAAAAGACTTTACGTGGATTTTCAGCCCAAAAATGAATTAGAGTTATCTGGAAATTTTTATTTTTAAGCAAACATCTAATAATTCGAAAATACAATTCAATTCTTTTTATATTATAGCTTTATTCCCCCAAACATTTTACTTGACACAAATATTTTAAATTTACCA
>CAYLTM010000180.1:7208-7634 GCA_964386495.1 uncultured Leptospirales bacterium | reverse complement strand
AATTGGAGAGGATCATTCTCCTGAAACTCATTTAATACCTATAATATTGCAAACTGCTTTAGGTCAAAGAGAAAAAGTTACTGTTTTTGGAAACGATTATAATACCAAAGACGGCACTGCAGTAAGAGATTATATTCATGTATTGGACTTAATTGATGCACATTTAATTGCTATTGACAGACTGCGAAAAGGAGAACAATCCAATACTTATAATTTGGGTAATGGTCTTGGATTTTCTGTAAAAGAAGTTGTAGATTCTGTCCGTAGAGTTTCCGGAAAAGAACCAAAATACACAATGGGTCCTAGAAGAGACGGGGATCCTGCTGTTCTTGTCGCTTCATCGGCAGCAGCTAGAGAATATCTGAATTGGACACCAAACTTTCCGGATATTGATAAAATCGTTGAAACAGCATGGAACTGGGAAAA
>CAYLTM010000180.1:6757-7106 GCA_964386495.1 uncultured Leptospirales bacterium | reverse complement strand
TCCATAATATCTTCTTTGTTTTTTTTAACGGTGACATATTATCTGAAAGTGATAAAAAAAACATTTCCCGAGTACTATCATATTTGAAAATTTCTATCGATGAATACAAAAAACTATATTCCAGGTGGTCTACTAATAAAACTTTTATTATAGATAACAATCCAGCTGAACAGCTGGAATCTCTTGTTTTTATGATTTATGCCGCCTATTTAAAAGGATGGTCTTCATCTGAAAACATAGTTAAATTGAAAAACTTCGCGCAAATGATTAATTTGGATTTTCAAAAAGTTCAAAATTTTTTCGATAATAATATGCAAATAGATTCCTCTAACATTGAAGAATCCTTGAA
>CAYLTM010000180.1:0-6747 GCA_964386495.1 uncultured Leptospirales bacterium | reverse complement strand
ATCAACATACGCGGCTACACAGATTACCAGGGAAGGTATTGATGAACTACAAGCTATCGCACTATGCTATTTTCTGGGACTAAATGTCGCGCTTGACGGGCCTCCAGGAATCGGTAAAACTCAGAGCGTCATTGATTTTTCAGAAATATTCGGATTACGCCTTTTCACAAAAATCTGCTCCAACAGAACAACAGAATCTCATATAATATCACATCCGATACTTTCCGAACAAAACGGTGTTTCGATTACAGACCATGCGAATGGTCCCCTTACACAGGCAATGATCACACCGGGTATTTTCTATGGCGACGAATACAATCTTCTAAAGGAAGATGTTCAAAAACGAATGAATAGCGCATTTGACGACAGACGCAGTATTGACAGAAACGACGGCGCGGTCATCAAAGCTCTACCGGGGTTTTTCCCTGTCATATCATACAATCCTTCCAGCAGTATGAAAGATCTCGAAGAATCTGTCGCCGATAGATTTGTTCACTTTACATATAAGGAATGGCCGGGCGACCTCCGTGCGTATATATCATTAAAAAAAGCTGACCCTGAACAGGATATTTCCTATAGTGATTTTGGAATAGTGCTTGAAGAACGCGGTATGTCCACCAGCGGCGATTTTTATTTAAAAGTTAAAGACGGAAATGAATCATATTGGATTGATTTCTTTTCCAAAAAAAAGATGGATTTTAAACGTCCCGAGTTTGTTTATTTGTGCCACAAAATTAAAAATTTTAATGATGATGATATCGCAAAGAATCAGACTATTAAGAATCTTTCGGAAGGCTGCTATAGCCAAATTGAACTTTCAAGATTATTCGCGCGCTTTACAGAACTCATCAACGATCTGGCATTGACAGGAAAATCGCCGATGCTGACAAAACTTGGTTTAGATGAAATGAATAAGAAAGACGATCTTGAACTTCTGGAAGTCCACAAATGCTCTACAAGAATAATATCAGCCGCACTTAAACACTATAATTATTTTTTAAACAAAGGGTGGAATATTTATCTAGCCCAGAGCTATTCAACGGGTTTAATAATCAACCAAATGTGTTATGGAAGTTAAAACTCCGCGACAGTTATAATTATGATATAATTACAAAAATCGCTTCGGCATTTTCACTCTATAAGGGAGCAAATGCATTAAACACTAAGTTTATCCGATCCAGTCTGCTATGATTAATGTTAAGATTCTTCTCTCAAAAGATTCTATAAAGACACTTCGAAGAATTTATCTTCCTGACAGAATGAATCAGATGTCCGCGTTTCTTGAGGCAATGTCGGAGGTGCTCATAGACGACGATGATATTATTAAACTGGAATCGCTCATCGACAACATAGAATTCAAGGATTACTTGAAGTTATCGCTGAATTATTCATTGCTGAGATTTTCTCCGACTATCCGCAAAATTGGACTTATACTTTCTACAACGCCGAATCTCGACAACGTAATTAATATCGTAACAGTTTTGTCGTCAGCTAAATATGTTAATTCAATGCGGCTATATTTTAAAGCGCCGCCGGATATTGCGACATATGAAATTTTCGAAGACCATGTGTTTTTGCTTGCCGCTCAAAATTCCTATTGTACAGAAACATATCTGTCCGCTTCTGATAATTATTCTCTGATAGATATAAATTATCAATTCCGTGAAGATTGTTCAAATGTGTATAAATACATTATAAAAAACCTGCCGGCATTTGTTCTCCAGATACGTGAGTTTAATGAGTTTATAAATTTTATCGCGTTACTTATTTATCCGACGATGAAGTCGTTTTTTATGTTTTATGAAGCGGAATCCAAACAGGATATGAATGTCTTTAACAAAAAGATGAACATTCTATTCGCGCAAATAGCCGCAATTAAAAGCGACTCTCGTGACATGTTTATCAAGGCTTATGAATGCGTGTGTCGAAACGTTTTAAAAAATTTTAATAATTACACGGTAAAGAAATCTTTATTTTTTGATATAGCGGGTGTGATGCTTAAAATTCCACAGAAGGATCTTTTACTGGATTTTATAGAATACACGAAAACTTATCCATTTGAAAAAGAATCACCCTCGCTGCCGTTATGGGAAGCGTTATTTGACTGTCCCGCGAAAAAAACTCAGGAATACATTACATTTTTCAATTCACCTGGATTTCACGCTTTTTACAGTTCATATAGATTCGACAAGGAGATTCTCGCTTTTCTTTTAAAACACGTCGTTATTGTTCTCCGGGAAATGTCCATCGAAGGTTTTCCAAAATCCTTATTGCCTGTAGTTCTATCAATTTTAATGCAGGAAAAAATCAATAAGATATTTTTAGCAAGAAGAGTAACATTTGCTAAATGGCTTACCGGAATAACAAACTCTGAAATGGTGAAAAGCGTTTTTGTAAAAATATTTTTTTACGAATATATTTTTCTGTACCAGAAAAAATTTGACGGAACAACAAATATTAAACTTACAAGATACTGCGATCAGTTTCATTATGATTTCTGCGAAGAACTCGAGAGCGCTTATTCATTTCCGGCAAACATTAATAAAAACGAACAGGAGAAAATATTTTTAAAACTTTTCAAGAAAGCCCGAAGCATAATTTGGAAACCGGTATTTGAAAGGTTTCCACAAAACAATATTGAAATTCTCGAAATTCAAAGTTACGCCGAATCCTATTCAATGGATGATTTGATTCTTAGCGAAATTGAAAAAGTCGAATCGCAGTATTTCATGAAATACTATGTCTTTTTAAAAAGCAGAATATTATCTAAGCCCGATGACATAGCCGCGGTTTACGAAGCCGCACTTCACGATTTCTGGCCTAGATTATATTTTGACAAGGCGGTTTTCGGGATAGTCAATTGCCTGCTTCCTGTAATCGGTAATTATCCGGTTCATCCGGACAAAGTTAATAATCTCGCCTGCACCGACGGCGAACAGATATTTCTTCCCGAGTATATCGCCCATTTCCCCGACGATCCTGATAATCTTGATGAAAACCGCAATATGTCAATGTATGCGGCTCTCGCTCTTCATGAAGCCGGACATATAATCGGCGGCACATTTAAAATTAACTACATTGAGATAATTAAAAAATCAGAAGATCCTGAAATATTTAAAGATATTCATAATGTTCTGGAAGATTTCCGCATAGAAAGTTATCTGAAAAAAATTAAAGCGCATCCCCAGATTGATGATCTTTTATTTCAGATGAATCTTTTCCTGAGCGGTGATACAGAAAAACCTGTGATAGCGGAATTTCTGCTGTATCTATTCGACAGCGCCGGCGGTTATTTCGATATCATTACAAAAATTTCCGATCGGCGGCAAAAACGCATTGAACAGATTTTCGAAATGAATTTTAACAGCGGCAGGTTCCGGAGTCTCAAATTATTAGCTGAGTATATGATTGAGCGTCTGCGCAACATCAATATAATAAATCCAATACAGACATTTAATTTATCCGAAGAACTTTACAACATTATACGTTTATGGCCGAACGGAATCAAAAATGATTACATCGAATATTTGTATGGACGCAGCGACATCAGAGGTGATTACTTTTCTCTTAATCCGATGTCAATCGGTTCAACACCGAAACCATTAAGCAGAGAAGAGCTCAACAATTTATATGACGCTATAGATAAAGATCCGGAGAAATTTCTCAGCGATTTCAATTTGCCGGTATTTCCCGAAATGCTCGGAGACAAATGTTCTGCAGAAATCGGCAAAGATAATCAAGTCACAAATATGTTATATACAAACATTGATTATGAAGCCGAGGGGGTTTTCGATTATTCCCGCAGAACAAAGGCTGATGATTTATCAGGAAAAAATCAATCGGATAACGCGATAAAAAATACATTGAAAGAATATTTTGCCAATATTACCGGGGGTAAGAAAAAAAAATCAACTAAAAAGAAAAAAAGAATAATCTCATTAAATTCAAAAACCAATACGAGATCAATTGTATCAAAATGTAAAATATATAAGATCAATACTATTAACAGAAAATTTATTATTGAAAATAAAAAATTCAGCTACATATCGAAAATAATCTACAACACTCTAAACCAGATTATTGAAAGTAATTCATCTGACGCAATAGAAAATTCCAGCATTGACGGCGAAATCGACATTGAAAGATTAATTGAAGTTCTAATTGACAGGAATAATTGCGAAAACATGGATTTTCTGGAAAACATAATCGAAAAAAGAAAATCCCTTGAAGTGATAATCGGCATGGACATCAGCGGTTCAACGTTTGTGCAGTCATCCGAGTCCGGTCTAACAATTCTGGATATTGAAAAACATTTCGCTCTGATTTTCGCTGACGCGTTAAAATTACTGACGGACAAAATTAATGTTTACGGATTCAATTCTTTAACAGCGACAAATATATATCACGCTAAACCGATAGAAGCGCTATCATCATTTTCCAGCGATAACGCAAATAGAGATGGCGACTTTATAAGATATATTAATTACATATTATCCAATTCAAAAGAGGAATTGAAATATTTCTTTATGATATCCGACGGTCAGCCGAGCAGTATTAATTACGAGGGAAAATACGCTCTCGATGACACACTGCTCGCAATGAAGGAATCAAAAAAGCAGAATATCAAGCTGATTTATTTCAACATAGACAGCGAACTTCGTGAATACTTTTCATTTTTTAAAAATGAGGCTCACTATGCTGAATATTTTTCAAACCCGCTGGAGATTGTCAGTAAAATTCCTGATCTTGTCGCGCAGCTTGCCAGAGAAGTCTACTAGTGCTTAAATAGCGGAAATATATATTTTCGAAATAATTATCAAATTGATTAATAGTCATATAAGGGTAGTCCCAAAAACTACTTATAGGAGCTACCCTTGAGGGCGGATTGATTGATAAAACCAGTATTTTCAAATTTCATATTTATGAAAATACTGGTTTTTAGAACCGCCCATAATATCAAATATAAAACAGCAAGGGTGGTTTCCAGTTGTAGCGTACAGTTCTCTTGGCGCATCAGCGGTATCCTTTTGTAGTTATGATTCTTGCGCCAGCCCGACTGAGTACAGTAACGCGGGCTGGCGAATACAATTAACGTGTCTATTGTCATCATTGTATAATAAGGAAATATCCGAATTATCCTTTCCGCTAATCCAAAGTTGAAAACAGTTCACATTCACATCATCGATTTCCGTGGCGATGTTTACAAGTAGACCTTCATACTTTCTTTTTCAGGCAGCAAAAAATTAGGGGACATAAAAAAATCAGTTTTTCATAATCATTCATGAAAAAAACTGATTTTGTCAATAATTGTCCCCTATGGGTATTCTGATTTATCATACTAATAAAATGCCCTAAAGTATGGCAAAGAAAATTGCCGTTTATTAGTTTCCAGTTGTGGCGAACAGTCTATTTGGCACATCAGCGGTATCCTTTTGTTGTTACGAGTATCACGCTTAACCGACTGGGTACAGTAAGCGGTTAAGCGAATTCAATAACCTATTCATCAGTAAAACACATTTTATATCAAAATTTACATTTTCTCTAGAAATGTCAATATCTTAGTTTTTCTTGTTAATACTTTACTAAAACTAACTTTTTCTTCAATTCCTTCCTTTACAAAAGTAATTTCAAATTCGAAAATTATTTTTTTTAAATCTTTCATAACTTTTTCATTATAAAATATTTCAATTATAAAGGAATTGGCATAATTATAATTATTAACAAAATCATCAATTGAGTTATATTTCAAATCAGTTTCATTATAATACAGACCTTCTTCAGTAATACAATTTCCTTTTTCAAAATCTTTTATTCTAAGTTTTATTTTTTTCAACTTATATTTATCATCAATAACCACATTTATACTTGTAGTTATCTTACCATCTAACAGTTGGAGATAATCTTTTAAATCATCATGAGATGTCCAACTTTCTTGACTTTTACTTAAGAAACTAATTGAAAAATTACATATTCCATCTTTTTGAATACCATATGATTTGTTGTTTTGCTCATCAATGTAATAATAGTTATTTAGAAAACAAGATGGAAATATTAACGAAATAATAATTAACCCACCAAAAATATATACATATTTATTCGCATTCATAATAATTTTATCCTAATAATTATTTTATTATATTTAGAATTCTTAATTATGGGATATTTCTAAAATAATCATGATCTAAATGTTCAAATTTTTCCTTTAAGCTACCCATTGGATTATTTGGATCCCAATGTATTCTTCCAATTGTATCATCTAGAAAATGAACATTATCGATATATCTACCGCCAAAAAAAGACTTGAAACTATTTGTGGTTATATAACGATTGTCATTCCATTCCTTATTGGGTATCGGATTAGCATGCCTTGGTAGTTGTTGAATTTTACCTTTTTTTGTAATTTTATATAAACTATTATTTGTTTTAACACCATATACAGAAGCAATATAAGCATTACCTATTTGATTCAATAATTCAACATCATTTGTAGTTATTAAACTAATGTATAAATTTTCCAAATCATCTGTATAAGCCCATTCAGGAAAACCATCTCGACTTTGACGAACTGGTGAGGATTGTATTAATAATCCGTTTGTCAATGCTTTTGCATTTTGAACTCTATTGTTATACGAGCTGGAATATGATGCAACGCTCGCAGGTACAGACACATACTCCACAGGCGCTGAACCTGAAAACGCATTATTCAATTTCGCATAGTCATTATCTTTCCCTTTACTATTGCCACTA
>CAYLTM010000179.1:6352-7637 GCA_964386495.1 uncultured Leptospirales bacterium | reverse complement strand
TTTTCTATGGCTCAGTATAATCGCTATGTCAATATGGTGTTTACAAGACGCTTACGAATTAACGCGGATATTACGGCAGTAAACTTCTTCATAAATTCCTCCTTTCCAAAAATAGCGGGAATCCTGTTTTTTTCAGTGAAGTGATTCCTATTTATCAATAGCCATATAGCATGAATAATCATCCTCATCAGAGCCATCCCTAACAGCGTTGACCTTATACACTGCAGCGTTGTCGGCAACTTTTAATGAATAGTTATCATCGCTGTAAGAACAACTCCAAAGTTTATCATCGATTAAGGAGCCGTCTATATTTTTAGTAACTTTGTATAGCGTCATATGTACATTTGTTTCAGTGCAGTTTTTAACTTTATATGTCCCGGCCGATGGAACCTTAAAATAGAAATCAAATTTTTCCTTACTTTTGAGACTTATAGATAGTGATGTGAAATTATTTTCTTTAAAAAGAATCACAGGATTATCGTAGCTTGAAGAACTATCAGAGGTATATTCTTCGACACCCGAAATATCATCACATGATAATAATCCTAAAAGCAACAAACAAATAATTATCTTTTTCATGATAACCCCCAGCCATAATAATAGTATTTCTAATGCCATCATCACAATCACAATCTCTAGTATTATATGTCCTGATTATTTTTGCAAGTAATAATTAGGTTGGAGATTATATATTGATCCGAAAAATCTGCTACTGTGCAAACAATCTTGAGCTTTACAGAATGTTTCCCGAAGAATCTCATTCCTCTAATAATAATATTTGTATTATATTAATGATTAAAGCTTACTAAACGACTGGCTAAATTTACATGATCATCCATTATGGTGTAAAATAATCTATTTTCTGTTCCAAGATTTCCAATTAAAATTTCTCCTGTATTTATTCCATATGATATATAATTATCTCCCATAATATTTGATTTTTTAAGATTAATATTTAATCTGTTTAAATAATCAAAATATGCTTGAATGGCTGTTATTATATTATGAAATATGCAAATAACTTCATCTCCATGATTATTATTCTATCATATTAATGTTACCTTTATTAAAACATGAATCCGTCTAATCAAATAATAGTATTCTGACAACATCAAATTCAGGATTTGTAAATATTTATTGACAAATTGGTTAAGTTTGTTATTCTACAAACGACCTTTACTTATCGTTTGGGTCCTTCAAAGGCTTCGACCGCTGGGCCAATATTAACCAGCGGTTTTTCATTTTTTAGCGCTTTAATCTCATTTATAACCATCGCGGGTTTTTC
>CAYLTM010000179.1:0-6342 GCA_964386495.1 uncultured Leptospirales bacterium | reverse complement strand
AATAATGAAATCTCTAATAATTAAACATTAATTTATTTCGGTTGCTCTTATTAACTAAAATACCGGATAAAATCAATTTTAAGAGGTACTCATAATTATGAGAAATATTCAGCGAGTAGTCACAATTGTTAAAAACTTTAATGATGCGGATCAAGCTGACATCCAACAGCAGTTAAATATGACATCTGAAGAGAGACAAGACATTGCTAAACAGTTAAAAAAAAGATACTATGGAGACAAGACCATTGATTTGCGTGAATGGTATAAAAATCGATGAATAACTTTTATTTTTCCAGCGATGTTCAGGATCTCTTGATGATTTTTTCAAAATATGATCTGAAATATCTTATTGTCGGAGGTGAAGCAGTAATATATTATGGATATGCCCGCCTTACAGGCGATATTGATTTTTTCTATAATAATTCACCGGAAAATGTTGATAAGCTTTATGAATCATTATTAGAATTTTGGGAAGGTGTAATTCCAGGGGTAAGTTCTGTAGCCGATTTTTTGGAAGATGGTATAATTATTCAATTCGGACAACCGCCTAATAGAATCGATTTAATAAATAGTATAGATGGCGTCATATTTGAAGAAGCATGGAATTCTAAAGTACAGGAAACAATAACGATAAAGAACCAAAACATCTCGTTTTATTATATTGGTCTGGAAGCACTAATAAAAAACAAACAAGCATCCAGCCGTTATAAAGACCTTGATGATCTGCGTTTTTTGAGCAAGTTGGCGTTGAAAATAAAATAATAATATGGATAAGCAACATGAAGAAACTTAAAAGATTATTAATGATTTGTATTTTAACCGCTGCGGCGACAATGGTTTTTGCACAGACTCAAGGTAAAGAAGTTAAACTTACACCGGAAGAAAAAAAGGATCTCAATACTTTTTTCAGCAATTTTTCCGAGGTTTTTGTAGAACCCTTCGAAAAGGATAAAATTACCGATAAGGATCTTATACTGTTTAGCGTGTTGCATAACTACAAAAATAATGAGAAGCGTTTTGTTAAAGGCGGTAAGGAGTACCAGGTTAAAATAAAAGCCTCATACATTGATGAAACAGTAATGAAGTACTTTGGTAAGAAGATAATGAAGCATCAATCCGTCGATGATAATGGTATAGAATACAGGGACGGCTGGTACAGCACCACTGATGCCAGCGGCGAGGAGTATGTCTTTTCGCAGATAACGAGCCTTTATGATAACGGTAGCATATTCACAGCGGCAGTTAATGTCTACAGCGCAAGCTCCGGATGGACTGGTGATACACATGCAAATGAAACTATCTGGAAAAAGGCCGTGCCTGATGATGTCCCGCAGGTGACAGAAAAAATGAAGGCGACCCTTAAAAAGGTCACTGAAAACGGGAAAAGCAGATATATACTTATAGATTATACAAGGGTGAGTAAATGAAAATTCAGAAAACAGGTTCAGTATTTGCATTGATTATTGTGATTATTATAGCCGCCTTGTCAATAATAGATTGTAACGGCAGAAAATCTTCTCAGAATAATATGACTGATAAAACAGGCGATACAGGGAATATTTCCGTTGATGTTGATTACTCAGGAATATACAAGCTCACTGACGACCGGATTTGTGATATCGTTATTGCAATTATTAAAGATGATGGCGGATATGAATATTCAATAACCGGTAAAGCTGTGAAGGATTCCGGCAGACTTTCTGTTGTCAAGGACGGATCGGTTGCATATCTATCATTCACCCGCACAAAGCGAAGCGGTGATAAAGAGGTTGTAGAGGGATTATATGATAACGGCAGTATTATAATCCAAAATTATGGAAACGCGATTAATCAGTATGTATGTTTCGAACAGTGTGATGCTAAATTTCTTGAATTTATTAAAGAGCAGCCATCAAAGTAACAGATGATTTATTTTCACAATAAGCCCTATATGTTACAGGGTGTGCGATAAATAGTATCTTCACTAAGTTTAACCTGCAGCGGGTAAATGGATAATCCCGGCAGAGATACCATTTGATTCTAAGGACATTTATAATTATATAAGGGGTTTTCTATGTTTAGAATTTTTCTTTGTTTGATTTTTTCAGTACTATTACTCAATTCTAACTGCAGCATTGAATCATCTTATAATGCTGGAGATACCCAGCCGCCAATACCAGGAACTGAAATAACCTTTTCTGATATTTCAGAATCCGGTGTTACTGTTTCATGGGGAGAAGCTAAGGATGAAACAACCCTTCAGGCGACGGATTTGTAGTATAAGCTGATTCAGGCGCCTTCTGCAGACGAAATTAACACTATTGAAAAGGCAAGTACTTATAAAACAGTTTTATTGGATTGGATGGGTAATAAAACAACTTATTCAGCATCAGAGCTCACCCCTAATACAAAATATTTATTTGCTGTCCTTGTCCGCGATGCTACCGGAAATATTTCTTTGTACGAACCAAAAGATATAACGACGAAATATATGCCAGTAAGCAGTGTTACTCTCAACAAAACTGATGTTCTGTTAGCTGTTGGAGGAAGCATCCAGCTCGAAGCGACTGTGCTGCCTGCTAATGCCGCCTATAAGGATGTTACTTGGACGAGCAGCGATGAAAGCAAAGCAACTGTTAGTTCAACAGGGCTTGTAACATGGAAGGCATTGGGAATTGTTATTATTACAGTTACTACGGCAGAAGGCGGCAAAACGGCAAAATGTACAGTATATATGAATCCGAGTGATTATACATCGCCAAATATAGGCAAGCTGAAAGGCGTTCTTGGAGGGACTTTTCAGCGTGACTCAATATCATCATGAACTCGGCTTGTATGACATGAGCGGTAATGTCTGGGAATGGTGCTGGGACATCCATTCTTCATATCCGGATGGAACGCTGACTGATTATAAAGGTTCTTCGGGGCAGCAGCGGGTCTTTCGCGGCGGAAGCTGGTTTGAAAATGCTATCTATATGCCTATCGATTTTAGATCGTTTCTCCCGCCGGAATCAAGGTATGAAAATATCGGTTTTCGGGTTGTCAGACAGTAATTTTTTTATTTTACTGAATTTATAATTTTTATAATATTTGATTGGGGAATGATAATTAATACATCAGCCAGGCACTGTAACCACGAACGACGGCTTTTTATAATTATCATTCTTCCTGAAAGGCGGGGCTATTGTACTTAACTCTTAGGAAAGTATTTTAAGCGTTGCGGTAGAAATACATCAACAAAAAATATACTAAGCATAAAATAATTTCCGAGTTAGTCGACCTTTTCGCTAAACGGAACAGGATGTTACTATGCCAGCCAGCGGTTCGGATGCCGCGATTAGGCTGGCCATCCTGCCTGTCGCAGGCGAACATCGTGTTCGCACAATGAAACCGAACTGACAAAGGACGCTCATGAAAGATTTCTTCTATTATATTGGAGATAGAAATCAAGAAAATATTTTATTTGAGCATAGCTTTGCCAGCCCTCTAATGACATATCGGAATCATATCCATAAAGGGCTTTTTTGAAATCCTGAATATTATGTGATTTGATTTTCAACATGATTAATTTTGTATAATTATGTTAATTTTTTCCAACAATAACCCGATTAATATATTATAGGATAGTTTTCTCTAAAAACTTATTAGGAGTCTTTTATGCATGACTTACATTTTGTCTATTCGAAAAAGCTATATATTACGTATAAATCATCTGCCAAACGGAGCAATCTGTCAAGAGCCGATGATTTAGAAGCCATCCCTTGCAGTAAAATACTACCTCAAAGTGATGTTACAAAATCTGACAATAGTAAATAACTTCGATAGGTAAAATATTAATAATTTACCACGAAGTTCACCTGTCTGCCGACAGGCAGGCGAAGGACACAAAGCTAAATCACGAAGTAATAGAAGGTTTTGTAAGGGTTCTTACAAAAAAAAATATATATTCCGGTATTATTACAGATAAAATAAATTGTGATAATTGTCGTGAAGAAAATGAAATTTGGATGGTAATAAAAAATAATTTATTGTATGGAATATGTTTCTAGCTTAGCGATAAGTTGGTGCTAACTTATCGTTAAAAGAATAAACCGCTGAAATTACTTGACAATGGGTTCTTTTTGATTTTGAATGTTCTGATCAAAAATTAAGTGGTGTATAATATGCAGATAGCTAATCCCATATATGATGCGGTTTTTAAATATATGATGGAAGATAATGAAGTAGCAAAACTTCTCATATCTAAAATACTTAATGAGAATGTTATTACTCTTGAATTTCTACCGCAAGAGAATGTTGTTGATGTCGAGCGAAAATCTCTTACTGTATATCGGCTCGACTTTAAGGCCCAGATAAAAACAGTAAACAGTGAGAAAACTGTTATAATAGAAGTTCAAAAGGCAAAATTCCCTACAGACATTGTCCGTTTTCGCAAGTATCTCGGCGAGCAGTATATAAAGTCTAATTATCCTGCTATACCAATTGTGAGTATATACTTTCTTGGTTACGGTCTTGAAAGAATAAAAACTCCAGTTGTAAAAGTGCAAAGGGAATATATCAATTTAACAAATAATTTAGTTATAATTGAAAAAGAAGAATTTATTGAAAGTCTTACACACGACAGTTATATAATTCAAGTAAAATATCTCAAATATCCATACCAATCTGAGCTTGAAAAGTTTTTGATGATATTTGATCAATCGGAAAAAACAGATGACGCACATTTATTAAAAATAGAAGAAAAGGATTATCCTAAAGAGTATGCGATGTTATTGAGAAGACTTCAGAAGGCGGCATTAGAGCCTGATTTAAGGAAAGAGATGGATATCGAAGATGAGATAGTTAATGTTTTGGATGATCTTGAGCGAGTGGTTGAAGATCAGAAAAAAGCCCTCGATGAAAAAGATAAAACCATCGATGAAAAGGATAAAGCCCTTCAAGAACAAAAGAAGCTAATTGAAGAGCTTATGAAGAAAATTGGCAATTAACAAAAAACCTTAATCCTGAATTCTAAAAAATATTAATAATTCACCACGAAGTTCACCTGTCTGCCGACAGGCAGGCGAAGGACACGAAGTAAATGCAATAATTGAGAGAATTATGTTAAATATTATGCATTTCAATAAATATTCTTCGTGCACTTCGTGTCCTTTATTGGCGAAAAATATTAATAAAGTAGCCACCGGGGAACCACCGAGAAGAAAATTGCTTATTAAATAATGAAGATGAATTAATCTTCATCGGTGTTCTATCGGTGCTTTTTCGGTGGCAAAAAATATTTTAAAAAAACTGGATTGACATAATTTTCCAACCGATAATGTATGCTTTATGAAAAAAGGTGCTACACGCCCTTACATAATAAAACTAAACGAGATTAAAAGTATGTCCGACATTGCTATAAAAGTAGACCATCTTTCAAAAATATACAAGCTGTATAAAGATCCGAAAGATCGTATGAAGGAAGCTTTACACCCTTTCCGTAAAAAGTATTCCCACGCTAATTTTTATAAAAAGCATTTGGAAATTATGGAGTAAAATATGCCGACAATTAGTATGTTTTATGGCATAATTGTGATGATTTTCTTTAAGGACAACCGGCAACATAACCTTCCTCATATTCATGTTCGTTACCAGAATGATAAAGCTGTTATTGATATACATAATGGGATAGTTTTAGATGGAGAATTTCCTCCAAAGCAGCTCAAACTAGTTCAAGCTTGGATTGAAATACATAAAGATGAGCTCATAGCTGATTGGGATTTAGCTGTATCTGGTGAAACACCTTATAAAATTGAACCTTTAAAATAGGTTGGGCGATAATGTTGTTGGATATTGTTAATGTTGTGGCAAAAGATGATTATAAATTGATTCTTACTTTTGAAAATAATGAAGTGAAAGAATTTGATTGCAAGTCGATTTTGAAAGATAAACCTTATAATAAAATTACTGACATTAATATTTTTCGACAAGTTAGAATAGAAAACGGTACCATCGTGTGGTTAAATGATGTTGATATAGCTCCAGAAACACTTTATTTGGATTCTAAAGCGTTATAAGGGAACCTCTAAAAATTAAAAATTATTTTTTTCGGTTGCCCTTGTGAGCCAAAATATGGGATAAAATTGATTTTTTCAATTGGTTTAATAATGAAAAAATCAATTTTTAGAGGTGCTCATAAATATTGAATATTATTTAAAGTAGTTAAAAGATATCAATAAAGAGTAACAAGCACTTCTTATTGCCGGTTTCATTTGTTAATTATTTCCTTCTGTTCTTTCAGTGGCAAAAAATATAGATAAAGTAGCCACCGGGGAACCACCGAGAAGAGAACTGATTATGAAATAATGAACATGAATTAATATT
>CAYLTM010000178.1:7213-7668 GCA_964386495.1 uncultured Leptospirales bacterium | reverse complement strand
TCCCTTCTCAAATAGTTTTAAATTTCCGCCGAAAACCCATCCCTTTAAACCGCCATCAGTTTTCACCTTAAACCAGTAGTCATTATTTTTCCCTATCAAAGTTTTAGTTGTAGATTTCTCAATCAAGTCAAGAATATCTCCCTTTTTCAACTGATCAACTTTTGATGAATAGATCACTGGATCTATACGAAGCGCGGTGTAATCAACAAGAACTACCGCTATATATTTTTTTTTAGAAAATTCATTTTCTATACCACTTACTGAAACAGACTTTTCCCTGCTGCAGTTAACGGCGAATAACAACATTAATATCATTAATAATATTTTTTTCATATATTTACCTTCATAAATTACAAAATAGTTCAGAATAAGAACTGAACTGTCTTTTTTTTTAGAAACTTTCCGATTTTAACACGCAAGTTAAAATTAAACCTCTGTATAGCGTTTCATTATAC
>CAYLTM010000178.1:221-7203 GCA_964386495.1 uncultured Leptospirales bacterium | reverse complement strand
TATGGTCAACACAATTTCGTATAAGATGAAAATTTTTAAAATTCACAAAAAAAATGGTGTCAGAGCAAATATTTATCGATAAAATTGCTATTTTGCCATAAAAAATATTTAATTTTCAAATGTTCGAATATATGGAAATTATTACTGTTTAGATAATATACAAAACTATCGATAATATAGTAAGGTTTTCAACTATTTATCAAGAACCTGAGTGTTATTATTATCGATTGTGGTTATATAATGAATAATATAATAAAGTTAATCATTCATTATATAAAAATGATTTATTATCAGAAAAACTTATCCAAACAGTGGAATTATGAAAAAATTATTTTTATCATTATTTTTTTCCGCAGCTCTAACTTCAGCGTGGTCGGAAAATTTCATAAAAATCGATTCAGTTGATTACAAGTCTGAATTTCCTCAGATAAAAATCAATATTACCGCGACGGATACTTTCGGGAAAACAATTAATAACATTAGTGAAGAAAATATTACAGTTTATGAAGACGGTTATAGAGTAAATTATGTCTCTTTAAAAAGTCTTGAATCAGAAAATGAAACACTGTACCTGGTATTTTCTCTGGATTCAAGTAAAAGTGTTTCGGAAACTGAATTTGTAAAATTCAAAAAAGCTTCAATAGATATTATAAACTCGACGACTCAAAACGATAAAATAGCTCTCTTCCGTTTTAACGACGAGGTTATTTTGCTGAATAATTTTTCCAGCAACAAATCGGAGCTTATCAATAATATAAATAAAATATCACGCCATGGAAAAAAGACTCTTCTGTTTAACGCTGTTTTCGATTCTATAGATCTTTTAAGTAAAACTGAATCCCAAAAAAAGCGCGTAATCGTTTATACAGACGGTATCGATGAGGGAAGCAGCGTGACATCTGAGGATATTATTAAGTTTTCTAATGACACAGGGATCCCTGTACATTTTGTTTGTTTTAAAAAATCCAAAAACATTCAGGGTATTGACCGTATAGCAAAGCTTACCGGCGGAAATGTGTTTGTCACTGATAAGATCGAGAACGCGCCATTAATTTACAGCAAACTTATTAAATCATTAAAAAGTCAGTACCTGATAAAATATCAATCGATGATTAAAAAGGATGGCGGCAGTCATAGCATTGAGGTTCGTTTAAAAAATGACGAGATCCGCGATAGAGCGGTAATCAACTTTACGACAGAAAAAGAAAAGGATCCTATTGCAGTTCCAGAGCTTTCTGAAATTCTGCTGATTATTATGACTTTTTTGATGCTTGTTATGATTATTATTTTTCTTATTATTATGCTGAAAAAAAGATTAAGCACAGCTGAGAGTGTATCTAAAAATAGTGATTACCAGATTACGCCAATGATAAATTCCAAAAAAGTACAGTCCGCTGATGACAACTTTGAAAAAATTACACCTTACTTAGAAACACAGTTATCACAGTTTGACGACGTGAAAAACTATACTGACGAACAATACAGCAAAGTCTGGTTATCGTTAAAAGAAGGCAATGGACTTGGTAAAAAATTTCCAATTTCATGGAATGAAATCTCTCTAGGCAAGGGTCAATACAACACAATTGTGATAGATGATAACGCGGTCTCAGAAAAACACTGTATGATAAAAAAAGTCAATTCTGATTATATACTATTCGACACGGTTTCAGAAAATGGCACATATCTTAATGGGAAAAAACTCATCCGTCCGAAAAAACTTTTCGACTGGGATGAGATTTCCATGGGGCACACATCATTCATTTTTCGCGGTTCTAAAATGGAGTACTAACGATTTAATTTTATCAGATTAAACTGTTTGGAGAAATCTTCAAAAGGTAATGTGCCGCTCATCACTTTTTTCACTGTATTAACTGCCTGTAAATTATTAATAACGGACGCACCGACTGGTTTTCCGTCGACAATATTTACCCGAATATAATAATCATCATTCGCGGAAACATAAGAATCGCCTTCATTTGTGTTGAAATTACCGGACGAATATGCATCAATACCGGTAATCTTTAGAGCTGTTGAAGGTACACTGCCGGTATAGGATTTTTCGATACCGCACATATTCATTCCAGCGAACATCCCCTGCTCCTTAGACACCGTCCAAAGTCCGTATCCTCTGCCGCGGTGTTCAGTGCAGTCGCCGGCAGCATAAACATCCTTCACGTTAGTCATCAGTGAATCATCCACAATTATCCCGCGATTAACCAACACGGATGAATTTTTTGCTAATAACAAATTCGCGCGGACTCCAGCGGAAACGATAATCATATCTGACTGGATTTCTTTACCGTCGGCTAAAACAGCAGACTGCATTTTATCATTTCCGATTATTTTTGCAACTGTGTTGTTGAATATAAAATCCATACCTTTGCCGCGAAGTAGTTTTTCGAGAAACGCGGCACCTGACTCATCAAATTGCCGGCTCAACAGATAGGGCATTTGTTCAACAACTGTGATTTTTATATTTTTTTTCTGTAGAGAATATGCACATTCCAGACCCAACAGACCGCCCCCGGCAATTACAGCGGTTTTTGAATTTTCAGCGGTTTTATTAATATTTTCGGCATCCTTCAACGTTCGTAGTGCGAATACGAGATTTTTATTCTGACAGTCTATTTCAGGAATATTACTTTCAGCACCAAGTGCCAGTAGAAGTTTGTCATACTGGTAAATTGTTCCTTTATCATCAGCGATTGTTTTTTCAACAGTATTTATATTAACAATTTCGGTTGCAAGGTGATTTATTATATTTTTTGAATCATAAAATTCCTGTTTATAAATCTGAAGTTTTTCCGGTGTTATATTTTCGCCAATATAGTCTACAAGTTTTGGTCTATAATAGTGAAGATTCTTCGATTTCGAGAATATCCTTATTTCAGATTCGGGACAGTTTTTTCTAATAGTAAGAGCCGCTTCTATACCTGCTACACCGTTTCCAATTATTATCATTTTCATTTTTCCACCTGCCGAGTTTTTTTCTTGACCTTATTATTAATTTATATTTTTATATCCGATAAGTTTGTCAATAATTTTAAAGAGGAAAAATGCAGCGAACAATTAAAAGTGAAGACACAAAAGACAGTATAATAAACAGTATTATCGGCGAGGGAGCCGAATTTAAAGGTGAATTTAAAATTAACGGACTCCTTAGAATCGACGGTAAATTTACGGGCACCATCGAAACTAATGGAAAAGTGCTCATCGGGAAAGCCGGAGAAGCGGTTTCAGATATTGAAGCAAGGGTGATTATTGTCGGCGGAAAGGTTCGTGGAAATATTTACGCGAAAGAAAGATGCGTTCTACTATCAACAGGCTATGTCAAGGGCAACATAATCACCCCAAGTCTTGTTATGGAAGATGGGGTCAAATTTGAAGGAAAATGCACAATTAACAAAAGTTTTGACGAAAAAGAAGTTATCGCAAAATGATAATCAACCCTTCTATTAAAAAGGAAAGTGATTTAGTATCCAAAAAAAAAGAAAAAACCGAAAAAAGCGAAAAATCAAAGTCAATTTTCAGCGGTATATTAAAAACCTCTATTGAAAAAACCGACAACGATATTGAAGATTTAATGGATTCGCTGAAAGATCAGGAAAAAAAATTTTTGGATTTACAGACATTGATAGAATTAAATAATTACAAAAAAGCGATAAAAAAAATTCTGGATATGATTATTAAAGGCGGGTTTCAGAACGATGTTTATAAAAATAGAAAAAAAAATAAAGAATATCTCATAATCCGTGAAATTGATCAAAAACTTCTTGAACTTACAAAATTAGTTACATCGCCGCAAAATAAAGCTTTTTCCCTTTTTAAAGAAATTGAAGAAATACGCGGTTTAATTTTCGATCTAATTTATTGAAAGGCGCATAATGATTCTTCAAAATATCAAAGGTCACGACATACAAATTAAATACCTCCAAAAGGTTTTCAAGTCCGGCAAAATGCCTCAGTCATTTATATTTTCCGGTATTGATGGAATTGGGAAAAAACAAATAGCACTGCACTTTATAACTTCACTATTTTGCCGTGCTGAAAATAAGCCTTGCGGAGAATGTCCTAACTGCCGGCAAATGAACGCTGGAACATATCCTGATTTTATAGAACTTGGTCCTGATGAAAAAGGCAAAATCCCGATTGGTGATGACAGCGGTGAAGAGAACGGTTCAATCCGCTGGCTAATTGCAAAACTTTCAAAAAAGCCTGTCTTCGGGAAATACGCGGTTATTATAGATAACGCCGATAGAATACTATCATCCGGTCAGAATGCTCTCCTTAAAACTATCGAAGAACCTATAAATGAATGTTATATTTTTATAATCACCAGATCGCTTAATTTGATTTTGAAAACTATACAATCCTGTTCATCAGTGATTAAATTTTCTTCGTTATCCGATGATATTGTTTTTGATGTGTTAAAAAAATCATCCGGTAGTGAAGAACTCAGCCGTTTCGCGGCGGCTTCCGCCGGAGGCTCACTTCAAGCAGCTCAATATATAATTGATAACGAATCCGACTCAGGTCTTGCGGACGATCTGTCAGACTGCTGCTCGGCTATTTCAGGATCTTTAACTTCAGATACTGGTTATAACTTTGACGTAACCGGTCTAATAAAAAAGCATAATTCCTTCTCTGTCGTAAATTCAATAATCAATCTTTATTTATTTAATCTGCATTCAATTATCAACGGTAACATAATTCCTAATTCATATTTTGAAAAATTTTTCATTACTGATAAAAATAAATTAAAACGAATTATCAAGATATTACTTGCCATTAAAAACGTGGAAAAACAGAATGTAAATATGGATTATGCGTTCAGAAGTGCTGTTTATGAAGTGCAGAATCCTGAAAAATTACAATACTTAACATGAAAAATAAAGGATACTATGGAAAAAGCATATATAAAATTAAGAGGCAATAAAACTGTACTCTTCGCGACCACAAATAGCATATTTCTTTTGCCCGGATCGCATTGTATCGTTGAAACTGAACATGGAATAGACATTGCAAAAGTTCTAAAATTGTTTCCGATGATTGAAGGAGATACAGCGATAATAAAAGGCAATATCCTTCGGTCTGCAAATGATAACGACATGGCAGTTGTTAAAGATCTTAACGATCTTGAAGAAAGAGCATATTCCGTATGTAAAGAAAAAAGCATTGAAAAAAAGCTCGTAATGAAGCTGGCAAAGGTTAAATGTATTTACGACCGCACTAAATTAATTTTCTATTTTGTCGCTGAAAACCGCGTAGACTTTAGAGATCTTGTGAGAGATCTTGCGGCTATTTTTAAAACAAGAATTGAAATGCGTCAAATCGGTGTTCGCGATGAGTCGAGAATTCTGGGGGGATTCGGCACCTGCGGACGAAAACTTTGCTGCACGAAGTTTCAGGGGGAATTCGCCCCTGTTTCGATAAAGATGGCGAAGGAGCAGAATCTTAATCTGAATTCCACCAAAATTTCCGGTATATGCGGAAGACTTCTTTGCTGTCTTGATTATGAATATGAAGTCTACTGCGAGCTGAATAAGAATCTGCCGGAAATCGGAACAGCAATCCGTGTCGGCGAGAAACTCTGCACTGTTGAAGCTATTGACACAATGAACCAGATGATACGTGTATATTATATGGATCATTGTATTAATATTAAACGGGAATTTATTAATTTTGAGAATAATTCATATTTTGTCAAACAGGATGATATAGAAAAAATGTCTCAGCATTATGATGAAAAAGACACTAACCAATAAGCCGAGGTATCTTATGAGTAATAAATACTATGTAACAACACCAATATATTATGTTAATGCTGAACCGCATATCGGTCACGCTTACACAACAATAGTCGCTGACTTTTTAAAACGCTTTTACAAAATGCGCGGATATGATTCTTATTTTTTAACCGGTACAGACGAGCATGGCGATAAAATCCAGAAAGCCGCCGATAATTCGAAAGAAACTCCACAGGCTTACTCCGATAAAATAAGCGCGTTGTTTCAAAAAACATGGAAAGACATTGGTATTGATAATGATGATTTCATACGCACCACAGATGAGCGACACAAAAAGGTTGTTCAGCAGATTCTTCAGAAAGTTTTTGATTCCGGAGATATTTATTTTGGTAGCTACGGCGGTCATTATTGTGTTGGCTGCGAAAGATTTTTAGCTGAAAAAGATCTTGTCGATGGCAAGTGTCCGGATCACAAAACAACACCTGATTTTATCGAAGAAAAAAATTATTTTTTCAAAATGAAAAAATATCAAAATTGGCTTATAGAACATATCGAAAAAAATCCGGAATTCATCCGGCCTGAAAGATATAAAAATGAAGTCCTCTCTATGTTGAAAAATGATGAACTTGAGGATCTTTGCATATCCCGTCCAAAGGACAGACTACAGTGGGGAATTCCTTTACCGTTCGATAATAAATTTGTAACCTATGTATGGTTCGACGCTTTAATAAATTACATCAGTGCGATAGGTTATCCGGATGGTGAGAAATTTCTTAAATACTGGCCGGAATCAAACCATCTTATTGCAAAAGATATTTTAAAACCCCATGGGATATTCTGGCCGACGATGCTCAAGGCAATGGGGCTTGAGCCTTTCAAACATTTGAGCGTTCATGGATACTGGAATATGGCTGACGCTAAAATGTCAAAATCCCTCGGCAATGTTGTAAAACCGCAGGATCTAATTAATAAATTCGGTAATGACCAGATAAGATATTTTCTTCGACGCGAAATTCACGGAAGACTCGGTAATTGACCGTATAAATTATGATCTCGCGAACGACCTGGGTAATCTGATTAACCGGACATTCAATATGTGTGAAAAATATTTTTCAGGTAAAGTTCCTCTTAGAAACCCCGTAAACACTGGTTTGCTTGAGCAGTATTTAGAAAATATCAAAAACGCGGAAGAAGGATATTTTGGTTACGTGGAAAAATGCCAGTTCAGTCATGGA
>CAYLTM010000178.1:0-211 GCA_964386495.1 uncultured Leptospirales bacterium | reverse complement strand
AGTCATGGAATTGAAAAAATTTGGGATTTCGTCCGTTTTATGAATAAATATATTGAAGACACTAAACCATGGGTACTTGCTAAAAGCGACGATTTATCACCGCTCGGATCGGTAATCAGGAATCTTCTTGAAGGTATTGCGGCAGTAGCCTATTTAATATCTCCTATATGTATAACAACATCGCCTATAATATTAAAATCTTTTTCTTTTA
>CAYLTM010000177.1:1463-7766 GCA_964386495.1 uncultured Leptospirales bacterium | reverse complement strand
GTTATTTCATTTCAGGCAAATTTGATCAGTATAAACATGATTATCCGTACTTTGTTTTGATTCAGGCTTTTCAGCAATTGATTCAGCAGATTCTTACAGAGAGTGCCGAAAAACTTTTTGAATGGAAGAATAAAATTCAAAGCGCCCTATCAATAAATGGTCAGATTGTCCTGGATGTCATACCCGATCTGGAGCTGGTTATCGGTGAACAACCGGACGTTATCGAGCTTACACCGGCGGAATCACAAATTAGATTTAACTACGTTTTCGAGTGTTTCATTGAGGTCTTCGCGGCGAAGGATCACCCGCTGATAATTTTTCTTGATGATTTACAGTGGGCTGATTCTGCGACATTAAAATTTATCGACCTGCTGATTATGAATCCCGAAAATAAACATCTTCTGCTTATCGGTGCTTATCGTAATAACGAAGCAGACAATCTTCATTCACTGATTCTTCGTTTAAAGGAAATTGAAAATCAACGCGGTGTAATTAATACCATTGTGTTAAGACCGCTTCCGGTTCAAAGTCTTCAAGAGATTATTATTGATTCATTTAAATGCGACAGCGGTAAGGCTCTACAACTTGCGGATCTTTGTTATATGAAAACTGAAGGTAATCCGTTTTATTTTAAGCAGTTTTTAAAATCGTTACACGATGAGAATATTATATTTTTCGACTCTAAGCTGAATTCCTGGGAGTGGGACATCGACGATGTGAAGGCTATGAACCTTACTGACAATCTCGCACAATTTATGATAAAGAAAATAAGAAACCTCTCGTTAGATGCCCAAGACGCTCTTAAATACGCGGCGGCGATTGGTAATCATTTCAATGTTGCTGTTCTGCAGCATCTGATGCGAAAATCCGCGAGTGAAACTGTTGATATACTATCAATGGTATGCCGTGAAAACCTTGTGGTCAAACTGGATAAAGAAAAATACTATGATTATAAATTTGCACATGACCAGATACAAAAAGCCTCCTACTCGTTGATAGAAACTGATGAAACATACGATATACATTTAAAAATCGGGCGGCTGATGCAAGAGCTCTTCAGTGAATCGCAGTTGGAAGATAATCTTTTTGATCTTGTTAATCATCTAAACATGGGGAGTAAACTAATTGTAAACCCTGATGAAAAATTGAGTCTTGCAAAAAACAATCTTAAAACCGCTTTGAAGGCTAAGGGTTCGATCGCGTATTCTGACGCTTATCGATATCTCGAAACCGCGAAAAGTCTTTTGCCGGAAAATTCATGGGACATTCATCGTCAATTGACAACTGATATTTATCATCTTCTGATTGAGACCTCTTATTTAATAGGCGACCTGGAAAAAATGGAATCGTATATCCATGATACTAACGATAAAATTACCGATCTGCTTGATAGAGTAAAAATCAACAATTCGAGAATCTATGCTTATTATTCAGTCAGTAAACCTTTTGAAGCTGTAAATCTTTCTTTCGAAACGCTGCGCCTCCTTGGAACTTATTATCCTGAAAATGTGCAGCCCGCCGACATACAGACCGCGCTTGAGAGTATTCATCAATTACTTGCCGGCAGGACTGTTGAGGAACTTCTCAATCTGCCGCCTATGGAGGACGCTCAGAAAATCCAGACATTGAAACTGATAGCTAACATGCTTCACTCGATATATTTTGTGGCACCGCAATACTATCCGCTGCTGGCTGTCACCTTCGTTGATTTATCCGTAAAATTCGGTAACGCGTCTGAATCAATTATCGGGTATGTGCTGTATGGGTTTGTTCTATGCGCGATGGAAAATGATTACGAGCGCGGTTATGAATTCGGCGTGCTTGCGGGCAAGCTGCTTCAAAAAACCGGCAACAAAGAATTTAAAGCAAAGACCATATTGATTTTTAATAATCTCGTAGCGCATTGGAAGCAGCATGTGAATTTGGGGATACCTTTGCTGCGTGAGGGGCATCTCGTAGGGCTGGAAACCGGGGACATGCCATATGCCGTTGATTGTGCCCACAGTTATATTTTCAGTTCGTTTTTTGCCGGAAAACAGATTACTTGGTTAAAAACTGAATCGGATCATTATCTCACGAAACTCCAGAAACTGCGTCAGGATAATTCACTGCATTTTATTATTATGTGTATATATCATCAGTCATTCGAAAACCTGTTATCGAAAGATGTTAATAATGATTTGCTGATCGGTGAAAAATTTAATGAGAACCTGGTTGACGATGATTTTAAAAAAACCAGAGGGATGACTGCTCTTTTTGTGTTGTATTCTTTTAAGGTGATGCTGGGACTGACATTTGGAATATTTGACAACGCTCTAGATAACTTAAAAAAAGCGAATGATTACATTATGGGAGTAATCTCAACATACCACATTCCATATTTCGCATATATTGAATCTCTAACATTACTCGCACTAATGAAAAATAGTGATGATCCAATTTACTCGGCTCATATCAATAAAGTTTTAGAGAACCGTGATAAATTGAAAAACTGGGCGATACACGCACCGATGAATCACCAGAATAAATATCTTCTGGTCGAGGCGGAAATTGCCAGAGTAGAGAGAAGACTTTATGACGCAATTGACTTTTATGATCTGGCGATTTCGTCAGCACGGGAAAATGAATTTATTCAGCATGAGGCTCTTGCTAATGAATGTGCGGGGAAATTCTGGCTATCATTAAAAAAAGAAAAATTTGCTCAATCGTATTTGAGTGAAGCGCACCGCTGCTATAGAAAATGGGGTGCGGACGCGAAAACCAAACAGCTTGAAAAGCAATATCCGGAACTTATCAATGCCAATGAGCTCCAGTATAATTATTGGTCATCACCTCAGACAATTTCCAATACTAATTATGACGCGAATACAATCATCAAAGCCTCACAAGCGTTATCAAGTGAAACAAAACTTCCAGAACTTATAAAAAAGCTGATGACTATAGCTTTGGAAAACGCGGGTGCTGAAAAAGGTTTTTTAATTCTAAAGAAAAACAAATATCTATTTATTGAAGCTGAAGCCGGCAACAAGCAATTACTGAATTTAATTTCAGAAAATGTAGAAGACTGCGGAAGGATTTCTAAAGGGATTATTCATTATGTAGCACGAACATGCAAGCAGATTGTTCTTGATGACGCTGCTGTTGAAGGTGATTATACAATGGATCAGTACATTTCGGAAAACTCCGTTAAGTCTCTTTTATGTATACCGCTAATGTCGCAGGGTGATCTTATAGGAATTTTGTATCTGGAAAATAATCTTGTAACAGGTGCGTTCTCTCCAGATAGGGTGGATGTTTTAAAAATAATTATTTCGCAGGCATCCGCTTTTATCGAAAAAGCCCGATTGTATGAGGGTCTGGAAAGGAAAATTGACGAACGAACATCTGAGCTGAAACAGGCAAAAGAAAAGGCGGAGGAAGGAGAAAGACTTTTCACGCAGCTGCTTGAACATAGTCCGATATATATATTTTTAAAAGACTCTGATCTTAGACTTATCCGGGTTAGTCCCAATTTTGAAAATATTATCGGAAAACCCGCACGAGATTGTATTGGAAAAACCATGCATGAACTTTTTGAAAAGGATTTCGCCGATAAAATTGTCGCGGATGATAAAAAAATTATCAAGGAAGGAAAAGTCTTTGAACTTGAAGAAATGTTAAACGGCAGAATTTATAATACCATAAAGTTTCCAATTTATATGGAAGGGAAATCACCCTATCTCGCGGGTTTTAATATAGATATTACTGAACGTAAACACGCTGATAAAGAAATTAGAAAAGCTAAAGAAATAGCTGAAACCGCTACTATTTCAAAAAGCATATTTCTCGCGAACATGAGCCATGAAATTAGAACACCGTTAAACGCGATTGTCAACATGTCGAAATTATTGACGGATGAAAGTTTGAACGATAATCAGAAGGAATATAATGATATAGTTCTCCAAGCGTCAGATATGCTGTTGACTCTCGTTAACGATATTTTAGATTTTTCGAAAATTGAAGCCGGCAAACTTGACATAGAAAATATAGCATTTAGTTTAAACGACGTAGTAAATACTGTTCACAAGATTTTAAAAATCAAGTCTGATGAAAAAGGTTTAAGGTTTTCAATAATTACAGACAGGCTGTTGCACAATTTCATTAAGGGGGATCCCAACAGATTAAAGCAGATACTTTTGAATTTACTTAACAACTCGATAAAATTCACACACAAGGGTGAAGTCAAATTAAGTATTTCTGTAGTTGATGATAAGGTAGACAGACAGATTATAAAATTTGAAATATCAGATACTGGAATAGGAATCAGCGAGAAAAAATTAAAAACATTGTTTGCACCATTCGAACAGGGTGATACATCGATTACGAGAAAATACGGTGGAACAGGTCTGGGATTATCTATTTCAAAAAAACTCATAGATCTTATCGGCGGTCAAATTGAAATAATCAGCAAACTTGGAGAAGGAACCAGCGTTTGGTTTACGATAGAATTCGAAAAATCCAGTGAGCTGGAAATTCCTCAAAGGAAAGATATTTATAAAACCGAAAATAAATTTTACGAATCGCTGAAAATTCTTCTGGTAGAAGATAATGACTTAAATCAAAAAGTAGCATCAACAATTTTTGAAAAAATGAAAATCAAATGTGAAATTGCGAATAATGGTGTAGCGGCTTTACAAATATTGGAAACAAGAAAATTCGATATGATTTTCATGGATATTGAAATGCCGGAAATGGATGGCTATGAAGCGGTTCAGAGAATCAGAAAATTGAAAACAGATGTCAGGAATATTCCAATAGTGGCTATGACGGCACATGTCATGAAAAATGGAGCGAACAATATTGTAAACTCAGGGATGAATGATTACATTTTCAAACCTATAGATATTAATGAAATAAGCAGAGTAATTAATCACTACATTTTAAATGATGGTAAAGAAACGAATCATAATTATGAAGAAAAAAGAAATATTCCGAATAAACTGGATGAAAATATTGTCTTCGATAAAAAAGAATTTCTAAACAGAATTAAAGATAATATGGATGTGTATGATAAATTAATCAAACTGGCATCTATGGAAATTCCAAAAAAGATTAACAAAATTAAACAGGCACTTGATGTAAATAATTTCGATAATATTTATGATGCTGCACATGAACTAAAAGGTGTCGCTCTGAATATTAGCGCGTCGGCATTAACGGATGTACTAACAGAAATGGAAGATTACTGCAGTGAAAAAGATTTGAATAATATTCTTAAGATATATAGTCTTTTAAAAAAAGAAGAAATCAAATTATTAGAAGCTATAAAATAATTTATAAGCATAATGAAAGTTAAAAATTATTTGAGATCGCTGATGAATAAAAAAGTTATTGAAACCAATCAATTATTGATAGATAATGTGATGATTGACCTTGTTAGAAAAAATATTAAGAATCTTCATCTAACAGTGCATCCGCCGTATGGGCATGTAAAAATTTCCGCACCCGGAAGAATGCGACTTGAAACAATTCAGGAATTTGCGGAATCAAGACTACCGTGGATACGCAAACAGCAGGAGAAGATCCTTAAACAAAAAAGGGAAACTCCGAGGCAATTCGTTAGTAACGAAAACCATTATCTTTTCGGTCACAAATATATTCTGAATATTATAGAAAATAATTCGTCTTCAAAAGTAGTAATCAGAAACAGTTCTACAATTGATATGTATGTTAAACCGAATGTAACAATAAAACGACGAAGGTCGTTAATGAACGATTGGTATCGCCTTCAGATGAAATCGGTTGTTCCATCACTCGTTGAGAAATGGGAAAGACGAATAGGCGTTAAGGTAAACGAATGCAATGTGAAAATCATGAAAACGAAATGGGGCACATGCAATATTTCTGATAAACGGATCTGGCTAAATCTTGAGCTTGCCAAGAGACACCTCCATTGTCTGGAATTTATTATTGTTCATGAGCTCATACATCTTATCGAACGGTATCACAATAAACGATTTTACTCGCTGATGGACAAGCATATGCCGTTATGGAAACAGTATAAAGCGGACTTAAATTATCTGACGATTAACGATTCGTCGGGAACAGGACTGGTAGGTTCACAATAGAAGCGCATAACTTATCGCAAATGAATTATCTTTCAGCACGGGCAATTCCATTTATTTTCATAATAGATTATGACTGCTCCGCACCACTCATCTTTCCTATGAGGTGTATAGACGGTAGCCGTCAATATGAAATATTGCATACAGATGCAAGCTATTCGTCATCAAGCGGCATAAATAGTAATGACATAATTTTCGA
>CAYLTM010000177.1:0-1442 GCA_964386495.1 uncultured Leptospirales bacterium | reverse complement strand
TATCAACCCGTGGAGAAAGTAATCACCCTGAAAAAGGAAGCAGTTCAGTATAGCCGTTATAAAAAAGCTTTCGACTATATTATAGAAAACCAGCGTATAGGAAATTCGTATTTAGCCAATTTGACATTTCCTACAAAATTAATTACCGATACCACTCTTGATGAGCTATACAACGTAAGTATCGCGAAATATAAACTGCTTGTAAAAAATAAATTCGTCGTATTTTCACCAGAAACATTCATTACTATAAAAAACGGCTTAATCATGACGCGCCCAATGAAGGGAACTATAACGAGCGAAATCCCGAATGCCGCCGAAATAATTATGCAAAATGAAAAAGAATTTGCCGAGCACATGACTGTTGTTGATCTTTTGCGCAACGACTTAAATATGGTCGCCGAAAATGTCCGTGTAGAAAAATTCAGGTATATTGATGAAATTAAAACATCGAGTAAAAACCTTTTGCAGGTAAGTTCATTGATTACCGGTGATTTGAAAAATGAATACAAATGTTGTCTTGGCGATATGTTTCAAAAACTGCTTCCGGCGGGGTCTGTAACCGGTGCACCGAAACGTAAAACAGTTGAAATAATTAATCAGGCTGAGGGTTATGACCGGGGATATTACACAGGAGTATTCGGAATTTTCGACGGGCAAAATCTGGATTCTGGAGTGATGATACGCTTTGTCGAAAAATTTGAGGACGAACTATATTTCAAAAGCGGCGGCGGAATAACAGTGTATAGCGAACCGGAAAAAGAATATCAGGAACTGCTGGATAAAGTTTATGTGCCGGTTGGTTGAGTCATTAAAAATTACAGACAAAAATATTTGTTCGGTCGATTACCATAATAATCGAATGAATGATGCCCGCAGATTATTATTCAGTTGCAATGATACTGTTGACCTTTCAGAGATTATTACTTTGCCGGAAAATCTCGGCACGGGTATTTACAAATGCCGGATTATTTATGATTACGCGATCCATGATATTTCGTTTACTCCTTATAAAAAACGTGATATTCGTTCCTTGAAAATTGTTCATGATGATAATATCGATTATTCCTACAAATATGAAAATCGATCTGCTATAGAAAAGCTCTTCGAGCAAAGAGATAATTGCGATGATATAATTATCGTGAAAAATAATCTGCTTACAGATTCATCATTCGCTAACCTGGCACTTTTTAACGGTTCAAAGTGGATCACACCAAAACAGCCATTACTCAAAGGGACTAAACGGCAGTTTCTTCTCGACAACGGCTTATTGACCGAGGCTGACATTCTCTCGTCAGATATTAGAAATTTTCACAGAATCAGCTTAATCAACGCGATGTTGGATCTAGACGAGGTCTCTGTTTATATAAATTAGTATATTCCGTTGAAGTTAAGGTGTCAGAGACCTTTTAAAACAAAGAGCTCTGACACCATTAAATAAATGG
>CAYLTM010000176.1:290-7850 GCA_964386495.1 uncultured Leptospirales bacterium | reverse complement strand
AATAGTTTAACACATAAATAACTCGCATGTTTTGATGATACTTTTTATACATCATTCAAACATGCGAGTTTATAAGATTATGAAGCAGCAAGAGTATATTAGTAGATCAGATCATTCTCATCTATATTAAAAAATCCTATCCAAGCAATGGTTTAATTTTATCCAATAATGTATCCGGCTGGAAAGGTTTTACCATCCATGCTTTGGCACCCAACTCCTTGCCTTTTTCCTTTATTGCCTCACCGGCTTCAGTAGTTAACATAACGATTGGAGTAAATTTATATGAAGAGTATAAACTATCAGTTTTTACCGCCTGTAAAAATTCCATGCCATTTTTATTAGGCATATTTACATCGCATATCATAAGATCGATTTTTCTACCGTCCAGCATTTGAAGTGCCTTATCGCCGTCAGCAGCTTCAATAACGCAATAATTCTCAGATTCAAGAACTTTTTTAACAACCATTCTAATAGCTGAAGAATCATCAATAATAAAAACTGTTTTTTCTGCTTTCATAAAATTTCCATCCTTTTTAACTAAATTATAATTAACGTTTGTAATACCAGATATTTCTATTAATAAATTTTCGATAGCTTTACCATTATCAATATTTTTAGAAGAACCTTCAACAGGATAGGCTGTAAAGTTCGTCATCGCAATTACGATTTCTTTAATTTCCTTAAATAGAGCAATTTCTTGATCTGACATTTCAAATGCTTTAGTTTCGATCTCATTATTTAAATGACTAATTTCCGTTGAATCCAAATTCATTTTGGTAGCCTGTCGGATGTCGCTACAGGCTAGATCTGTTAATATTATAAATTGGTTCATTATATCCCGTATGCTTTCGGGAAAAGAAAGATTTTTAACAAGATTCTCTATCTCAAGATATTTTTTAAAATCCATTGATAATATAACAGTGTAGACAGTAATGATCTGAAGATTTTCCTCAAACATTTTGTGTTTTGACAATACAAGATCTTTAATTGAATTTGAATCATGATAAAATATTTCTGTGTAATTTTTAACATGTTTATCAAAGTCGTATTGACTTTTGGAATTTTTATTAACTTCAATAGCAATATTCCAACCGTTATATGCATCAAGAATCATTTCTTCAACAGCATCTTTACAGCTGAGAATATAATCCTCATTAACCTTTGAGATCGCTTGTGTTAATTCGAGACCGCGTTGTAAATTTGATTCTGAACCGACAATCGCGTTTTCCGAATCATCAATAATTGAAAGAGTCAACTTTTTCAATGTATTAATAGCGTTTTGCTGATAGACTTTTCTTGCCAGAATAAGCCGATCCATTAGTATAAGATCAAATTCTCTGCCGATAACATTTAGCACATTTGTTTGAACCTGTTTTATAGACTCAGATAATTTATTAATTACAACTCGTATATTTTCAATAATATCTTTGGGGAATTCCTCGCTATCTTCAATAGCAATTAAAAGATATTTCTGTTTTTCAATGTTTGAAAAAAGCATTCTACATAAAGACAATATCTCATTGTCCTGATTTTTCCAGTCAAGGTTTGTTTCCGAAACAAACTTCATCGCGGCGATGAGCTCTTTACCTATATCCAGAGAATTATTTATTTTATCAAGTAAAGATTCAGCACATTTTTTACGTTCTACTGAGGATTGATTTACTTTTTCTGCTATTCTTCCAAATTCTTCTGAAATTGTTTTTAGTTGAGTGATTTTTTCATTCATTTGGCTACCCCGCTTAGCTGTTTATTTGATCAAGCTCTTCATCAGACAATATTTTATCAATTTCCAGAAGTATAATTAGTTTTTCGTCAATTCTAATTATTCCTTCGATGTAATCATTTTTAATACTGGAAGAAAAACTTCTCTGCACTTGAATATTATCCTCGGTTATGGAAATTACATCCGAAACAGAATCCACTATCACACCAATAATATTATCGTTAATCTCGCCGACTAAAATAACTGTCTGCCGGTCATATTCTTTTTTTGAAAAATTGAACTTAATTCTCAAATCTATGACAGGGACGACAACACCACGCAGGTTGATTACACCCATCATGAAATTCAGCCTGTTTGGAAGAATTGTAATATCTGTCATACCGATTATTTCATGTATAGACGCGACCTCAACCCCATAATATTCATCCTGTATTTTAAAAGTAACAATCTGTATTGTCTCAACTTCTTTCTTATCATCAGCCTTATCATTCATAAAACCCTCACTATCTGTAAAAATTCATTATTGCTTTTGGAACCTCGTATAGCGGTAAAACCTGTGAGACTCCGCCTCTGTCGAACGCTTCTTTCGGCATACCATAAACAGCGGAAGTCTCTTTATCCTGTGCAATTGTAATACACCCTGAATTTTTCATTTCCAGCATTCCAGCCGCGCCGTCATCTCCCATACCAGTAAGAATCACCCCAAGAATATTTTTACTTCCGCTTTTTGCGGCTGATCTGAATAGAACATCTACTGAAGGTTTGTGACGGCTGACCAATGGTCCGTCTATTACGCTGAGTTTATAGGATTTGTTTTCATAGCTAACAGCGAGATGTCTATTTCCCATAGCTATATAAGCATACCCCTCTGTCATTATTTCTCCGCCCTTCGCCTCAAGCACATTGATAGTGCTTATATCATTTAGTCTTTTTGCGAACGCTTCGGTAAACTTTTCCGGCATGTGCTGAACAATAGCTATAGGCGGCGCGTTAACCGGAAGTTCCTTCAAAAGATATTCAAGTGCCTGTGTGCCGCCAGCGGACGCTCCAATGACAACAATTTTATCCGAAATTACAGTATTCATTTTTCCCGCTGGAGGCGCCATAATAACATCAGCGGAGTTTTTCTTTTCTATAATAACACTATGTGTTTTAACTTCTTTTACAGCTTTGATATTTGTTGCGGCTGCCGACCTTACAGCTTCGACTAATATTTTTTCCGATTCCATTAAAAAATCCTTTATTCCTATTTTTGGTTTAGAAATAACAGAAACAGCACCCAGAGCGAGAGCTTCAACCGACGCTCTCGCATTAGCTTCAATTTCAGAAGAACATATCACTACCGGAGTAGGACGTGTCTGCATAATTTCTTTTAAAAAAGTTAAGCCGTCTTTTTTTGGCATATTTATATCCATAATTATTACGTCAGGCCATTCTTTTTTCATGTAGTTTTCAGCAAATATCGGGTCAGAAGGTGCACCGATTACCTCGAACTCGCTTCGTTTGGAAATCATTTCCGTCAAAACCTGTCGAACAAGTGCTGAATCGTCAATTATCAGAACTTTAATTTTTTTCATATTTCGGTTTCCTTTAACCACACATCGCCGTTAGAAAGATCAAAATACAACACGCGGGAATATTTTCCGCCAGTTTTGACAATCTTAGGAATAATGTTTTTTTCTTTGAGAAACGCTACTGCTTTATTGACATTTTTTATACCAACCTGACATTCATCAGAAGAACCCGGCATAAAACTTGCACCGCCGAAAACCTTTACCTCGAATTCTTCAATCGGCAGACCTGAAGAAATAATTTTAGTTCTGAAAAGCTCAATTACGCCATCCGCTGACCTGCCGTCATTACCTATTTTATTCTTATCACGGTCTGGTAAAAGATAATGGCAGATACCGCCGATCTTTTTTTTGGGATGATATACTGTTATTGATACACATGAACCAAGAACTGTGTGAATTTTGACATCACCGCTTCCCCAATAAAAATCACCGGCATTTAGAAATATTTTCTTGAACATACCGCAAAATTCCTCATGGTTTTTGATAGGTTGTCGTGTTCTCTTTTCTAAAATCTTTTGCATAATCTAATAAGCTCTCCGAATGTCCCAAAATTAAATATCCGCCCGAAACAATTTTACTATAAATATTATCGATAACTTTTTTTTTGGATTCACTGTCAAAATAGATAAGAACATTTCTTAGAAATATAATATCAAAAGAACCAATATCGGGTATTTTTTCAGTAAGATTTATATTGTAAAATTTAACATTTTTCCGCAATGACGAATCAACAATAAATTTTCCGGCATTCGAATTAACGCCTTTTAGACAGTATTTTTTTTTGAGTTCAAATGGAATTTTTTCACCTTTATTCTCCGGATATAATCCCGCTGCTGCTTTTGAAAGAACCGCCTCGCTGATATCAGACGCGGAAACTTCCCATTTTGAGTGATTACCTAAAACAGAATCGAGAACCATCGCTATGCTGTAAGCCTCTTCACCAGTAGAGCATGCTGCACTCCATACTCGGATTTTACCTTTAGCTGAATTTTTCTCCACAAACTTTTTCAGAAAAATGAAGTGATTATCTTCGCGGAAAAAGTAAGTCTCATTTGTAGTAAGGCTGTTAATCACAATCTGAAGCTCATTTCCGCTTCTATCTTTTTCAACCATATCAAGATAAACGCTATAATCGGTAATATTGAGATCTCTCAGCCGTTTACTCATTCGGCCTTCGATTAATGATTTTTTTGTCGGAGCCAGATACACTCCAGTAACAGTGTACATTAAATTTTGAAAACGATTGAAATTATTTTCGCTTAACTGCGACATATTTTTATGGATATTATGACTCATATTTATTCCTTTTCAAAATTGGACAATTCATCCATATTAATAAATGACGATAAATTTAGTATGATTATATATTTGGATTTTAATTTTCCAACGCCTTTAATAAAATCTGAACGTATTTTAGTACCGAAATCCGGTCGTGCCTCGATTGAATCCTCAGGGATGAAAATAACTTCATTTACCGCGTCAACGAGTAATCCTATCTGCATAGTATCCTCGTCGTAATTTTGCTCAACAACAATTATACTTGAGGACTTCGTTATTTCCGATGATCTCTTGTAAAAGTGAAAAGACAAATCTATTACCGGTAGAAGATTTCCTCTTAAATTCAAAATCCCTTTAATGTAACCCGGTGTCAAGGGAATTGTCCTGACGTTAATATAATTCAAAACTTCTTTTATATTATTGATCCCTATACCGTAAAGCTCATTACCTTCCCTGAAAGTTAAATACTGCTCGCCAGAAATATCTTTTTCTGCTTCCGCAATAATTTTCTGATTAATTTTTTTTCTATCTTTCATAAAACCTCATTTAGTCTGCACAAAATTTATGAGACGGGGAATGTCCAATATTAAAGCGACATCTCCATTACCGAGAATCGTTCCGCCACTAATCCATTTTAAAGATGAAAATAATTTGCCTAAAGGTTTTATAACAGTCTGCAGTTCACCGAGAAGGGAATCAACAACCAGTCCAGCTCTTTTTCTGGCATATTCCACGATCACTATATTTTCCTTAACATCATCTCTCTTTTCAATATTAAACAGTTGTTTCAAATCCAAAAACGGAAGAACCTCGCCGCGTAGTGTAAAAAAGTTGCCGCCCTCCGAACCCATGAATAATTCCTCACTGACATCGATACACTCAAGAACCATGTCTAATGGAATAATATACGGAACATCCCGGATTAGTACCTGAAAACCGTCAATAATCGCGAGTGTTAACGGAAGATGGATTCTTATTGACGTTCCTCTATTAAATTCAGAATTAATGTCTATCACTCCGCGTAGTGACTCAACATTTTTCTTTACAACATCCATACCAACACCGCGTCCTGATACATTGGTTATATTCTCAGCGGTCGAAAATCCTGGCGTAAAAATAAGTCTCCACAATTCAGTGTCGCTGAGCTTAGTCCCTTCAGCGATAAGTCCCCGCTCAACACCCTTACGGTAAATCTTTTCACGGTTTAAGCCGGCACCGTCATCAGTAACCTCAATAACCACGCTGCCGCTTTCATGGTACGCGTTCAGTAAAATTCTGCCCTGCTCCGGTTTACCTTTTTTCCGGCGAAGCTCAGGTGTTTCAAGACCATGATCTATACTATTTCTAAGAATATGCATCAATGGATCCTGAATTTTCTCTACAAGAGTTTTATCCAGTTCGGTATCGCCGCCTTTAATTTCTAGAGAGATATTTTTTTTCAGTAATAGACTCATGTCGTGAACAGTGCGTTTAAAGGAACTGAATGTATCGCCAATAGGAACCATTCTTATGTTCATAGTCGTATCACGGATATCATCAACAAGTCTGGTCATCTGTGACGCGGAATCCGCGATATCAGAGTCTTTAAACTTGCTGGCACGCTGCTGAACATTAGCACTGGAAATCACCAGCTCGCCGACAAGAGTTATTAGATGATCAATTTTATCAGCGTCTATTCTAATTGTTTTTTTCTTTTCACCTCGGGCTTTTTCCTGTTTAGCAAGAGCCGCGTCAAGTACCTGCTTAGGAACACTCCTTTCATCGAGAAGAAGCTCACCTATTTGTTTTGTTTCAGGATATTGATCCTGCTGTTTCTTTAACACAAAGTCAAGCTCATCCTTCGAAATTGTTCCGGATGCCATAAGAATTTCACCCAACCGTACTTTATCTTCCGGAAGATTTTCTATTAAATTAATATATTCGTCTATTTTTGTGTTTGGCGGAAATATTTTAATGTCAGCGTCATCTTTTATAAACTCAAAGACATCCATTATGTCTTGTTTTTGAATGGCTTTACTTGGTACAAAATCGACTTCAAAACCGAGGTAACAGTTTTCAGGATTGATATTTTCGAGAACCGGAAGTTTTTCAGTGATCGTCGCGATAGATTTAATTGAACCTTTGGATTTCATATATGTTAAAAAAGAAAAAGGATCAAAACTGTCCTTGAAAAATGTTTCCTTCACACGCAATGAAATATGCCAGCTATCCTTTGCCGATAAAATATCTTTACCCGGTTCACTTTGACTTTCCAAAAATTTTTGATTTGAAGGTTTTTGCTCTTTTTGCGCGGATACTTTATCAGAATTTATACCGTCAATTTTTTTATTCATAAGTGTAATCATGTCCGAGATGATTCCGAATCCCTTATTCTCAATTTCTACAGGAACCGGTCCATCTGTTTCGGCGCAATCAACAAGCATTGATATCTGATCATGGGCTTTTAAACACACGCCAATTAATTTTTCACTAACAGTAATTTCACCTTTTCTAAGAGAGTCGAGAAGATTTTCAAATACATGAGTAAAATCTGTTATTGCATCGAACCCGAACATTCCCGAAGAACCTTTTATAGTATGAGCCTCTCTAAAAATTGCTTGAAGAAGTTCGCTATCTGATGGTGTTTCCTCAAGCTTTAACATATACTCTTCAATATTTTTCAGGTTTTCTTTACTTTCAGCAATAAAAGTATTTTTAGCACTGTCTAAATTTACCATATATTTATCCTGTTTAAAATTTTACGGCTTTGAGTCCATATTTAAAAGCATATTTTCTTCTCGAATCCTTAGACATCAACAATTTGTCGCCTAATAAACCTGCTGTACCATAAAGATCCAGAAATTTCAGCATTTCATCAGAATGATTTATATAAGTAACTTTTTTATTTTTCTGTATAGAACTTTTTTTCAGAGCTAATAGGAGCTGAAAACCGCATGTATCCATAGAGGCAATGTCTGATACATCAACGGTGATGTCCTTATTTTT
>CAYLTM010000176.1:0-280 GCA_964386495.1 uncultured Leptospirales bacterium | reverse complement strand
TCTACGTTCGCTCAATGTTTTTCCTCCTTAAGCAGTTCAACAAATTTTTCTTTAAAACTCACTGAATTATAGATATTTATCTCACCCTCAAGTTTCACAAGTAAACCGGTATCATCTTCTTTCTGAATTCTTAACTCCATAAAACCCCCTATTTAAAAACTAATATTAACCGTATTGCTCAAACCAGCAGCATTGAAATAGCGTTAACTAGTTTGTTCGGTTCTACTGGTTTTGTAACCCAAACTTTAACACCGGCAACTTTTCCTTCTTTTTTTTGCTC
>CAYLTM010000175.1:0-7978 GCA_964386495.1 uncultured Leptospirales bacterium | reverse complement strand
CTACCAACAGTGATTTGAAAAACGATTATTCTTCAGTTAAGGTTTATATCCCTGACAGAATTCATGATTCTAATGAAACTAAAGTTGGTTGTTTTATAGGTGATTTCACAAAGACAAGTATTGGAACACTGATAAACACGGGTTGTAGTCTAGGAGTTGGCTGTATGACTGTACAAAGCGGAAGAATGACTCCTCCTCATTTGCCGGATTTTTGCTGGTTTATTAAGAACGAAATTCGTGAGATACCGGATATTAATGCTTTTATTGAATCTATTCGTAAAATGATGTCGCGCAGAAACGTGCAATTTTCTCAAGAACTGGAAGGGTTTCTTCTGAATCTTTTTACAAAAAAAAATAATATAAGAAAACTAAAGATTGCGGAATGGAAAGAAAAACAGAATTAAATTTTTCATTTGTATTAATAATTTCAATATTTTTTCATATGTTTATTGCAGCTGCATTTATTTCTCCTGTTTTTTATGATTTGGCAAAACAGGAACTATTCAAAAATATTATGCTGAAAAAAACTGATAATTTTAAATCCAGAGATATAATAGTAAATATTAATCCTGACAATAAAATTGTTGAGACTTCCCATACTATGTTGTCGGATGTGGATTCTACTGCAAAAGGTTTTTTGACCAAAGAAAAAGGTGATAATTGGTTAAATAACGCACTGAATTTTTCAGTAAAAAAAGGCGGCGGAGAAGTTACTGAAAGTGAAACACAAAAAAAATCTGATAGTTCATTACTTCTTTCGGAGGAGTCATCAGTAGAAATCGCGTTATTTAAGGAGCCGCTAAATATCAATGAACAGAAAATCGGTGAGAAGAAAATAAAAAAAGACACGGCAAAAAAGTCTGAAAATAAATCAGAAATAATCGGTGATGCTGAATGGATTTCGATACCGGACAAAAAAGGTGTTACCCTGCAGAATGCTATTTATTACAGTAACAGCGGGAAGTTCTCTTTTAACACAAAAAAGTTTAATAATTTTGACTATTTTTATAAAATGAAGTCGAAAATCGCCTCGAACTGGTTTCCTCCGATTATAGCAAACTCAATGATGCCAAATAGGGTTGATCCTAAAACAAATTATTATACACCAGGCTCGACTAGGGTTCTCATGATACCAAGTCAGGAAGTAAAATTATATTTTACTTTAAATCGCAATGGTGATGTAATGGATATAGTTGTACTTGAATCGCTTGGCAACACGTCACTAAACGGATCCTGTATCGACGCAGTTCGTAACTCTAAAACTTTTGGTCCGGTGCCAGATGACATTGATGGTGAAACAATTGTTATCCCGTTTATTTTTGGTTATTATATAATTTACTGAAGTGAGGAAATATGTTTAATCCGTTGAAATATTTTTCGAATCGAAAGGTCGGGCTCGTGCTCGGTAGCGGAGCGGCAAAAGGAATATCTCACATATCCGTTATTGAATATTTAAAAAAAATGGATATTCCAATCGATATGATCGCCGGTTCGAGTATAGGAGCATTGATAGGCGCTATATATGCTTGTGGGAATCTTGATAGGGCAAAAAATGATTTAATTAGTTTCGATTGGAAAGATCTGTTGAAAATTTTAGATTTTGTATTTCCAAAATCAGGTATTATTGAAGGAACAAAGATAACCAAATATTTATCTCAATATATCCCCGACACAGTAAATTTTGAAGATTTGCCAATTAAGTTGAATGTAATAGCAACAGATTTTATTTCTGGAGACGCTGTAATTTTTAACAAAGGAAATGTTCTTAATGCCGTTAGAGCATCAATTTCAATTCCTGGAATTTTCGAACCTGTAAATTATAATGGCTGTATATTAATTGATGGCGGTGTTGCGAATCCTATTCCTGTGAATATTGTCAAACAAATGGGTGCCGGCAAAGTAATTGCTGTTAATCTTCATCCTACAGCTGCAAAACTTGTTACTAAAAAATCCATGAAGGCAAAAACTGTTGAAGCGGATGATATTCCTGAAACTTCTAAAATTGTTACTGATAAAGTGAAAAAATCAAAAATTGATAGCCTGTTTGGAGATTTAAAAAAATACTTTTCAACCGAAAATCGTAAAACAGATAATATCCCTTCGATTGTAGAGGTCATGTCCCAGTCTATCGACATAATGGAATTTATGAATACGCAAATGCTGTTAAAATATTTTAAGCCGGATGTTTTAATACAGCCTAATTTGTCTGATATTAAAACTATGGATTTTTACAGGGCTTCATACATTCTCTCAAAGGGTACAATCGCAAGTGAGGAAATGAAAAGGAACCTATTGTTTAAAGTGAAGTATTGGATATGACAGATACTTCAGTGAAAGCTAAAGAATTAGAAGCTCTAAAAATTCAGATTGCTGATTGCTGTAAATGTAAACTATCTACAACCAGAACGAATGTTGTTTTTGGTGAAGGAAGTGCGGATGCGGAAGTTATGTTTGTCGGTGAAGGGCCTGGAAAAGATGAAGATATTCAGGCAAGACCTTTTATAGGTAGGGCGGGTCTTTTACTAACAGCTATTATAGAAAAGGGTATGAAATACGATCGAAGTTCTGTTTATATCGCTAATATAGTAAAATGCAGACCTACTGCTGATCTAGCGTTTAAAAAGGACAGACCACCTGACGATGATGAAGTCTCAGCCTGTTCAGTGTTTCTGCTGAAACAAATTGATATTATTAAACCAAAAGTAATCATTACGCTTGGAAATCCCGCAACAAGGTTTTTGCTGAAAACAAAATTGGGCATAACAGTTATGCGGGGGAAGTGGCATTATTTTAATAATATTCCTGTAATGCCGACTTACCATCCGTCATATATATTAAGAAATGGCGGTGATAGTAGTCCGTTGAAAAAAGATGTTTGGAGTGACATCAAGCAGGTTTTATCGTATCTTGCTGGTGAGTTGAAATTGTAAAAGATGTTGATGCCTAAAGGAGATTAATGATTTTGAACCTAAAAAATGTAAAAGAAAATGTTCTGAAGTTGTTGAATAACAATTACTATTTTATAACAGCATTGTTGATGCCGTTTTCATTTCCAACATTTGAGGATAAAATATTTTCATATTTTTATATTATTGCTTGGATTTCACTGGTTCCAGTTTTTCTTTATATGCGTCGAATTCCTTTGAAAGAGGTTTACGCAAAATCGTTTATTCTAGGAATGATCGCAAATTATTTTACTTATGGCTGGATGGGTTCTTTTGGTAATGCTGTTCCAAATGGTGATATTATTCTTTTAGTTTTCTTTATACCGGTAATCACTATTTATTGGTCTGTTACGATTTTCATAGCTGAATACTTTTCCAGAAAGTGTGAACGTCTAAGAATAATTATATATCCTAGCGTCTGGATTCTTTTTGATTTTCAAAAAACAATCGGTTTATTCGCGTTTCCATGGACTTTTTTTGGGTATTCTCAATATCCATTTGATTCGTTTATTCAATTATCATCTATAACCGGAATTCAGGGGATTACTTTTTTGGTAGTATTTGGAAATTACTTATTATCAGATATCATTCATAATAGACATGTTATTTTAGCGAGAATGAAAAATTATAAAATTCATCATATTGTAGTTATATCGATCGCATTTACTTTGTTCATGGTAATTGTAATCACTTATGGAAATTTAAGAATAGCAAATTCCAGTAAAATAGAAAGTCCCGGAAAAAAAATAAAAATAGCTATGATACAGTCATGTATTTCACCTTGGGATTATTGGCGCAAGAATCGTTTTAAATATTTATCGACTCTTACGCAACTGACTAATATGTCACTGGAAGAAAATCCTGATTTTATTGTTTGGTCAGAGTCTGCTACTATTGAGAGGCTTAGCCTGCACAGTCAATTTGATCCTGATGAACTGTTTTATAAAAAACTTACTCAATATATTGCAGCAATTAATAAACCGCTTTTAACTGGTGAAATCGGGGTATCAATTAATCCTGTTACCTATAAAACGAAATATCACAACAGTGCGGTTTTGTTCAATTCCGATGGAGAGGTTGTTGACAGTTATAATAAAATACATATCGTTCCTATCGGAGAATGGTTTCCGTATGAGAAGCTCTTTCCTTTTGTAACTGATCTGATTGTTAAAATGGGTGCTTCAAATTTTACACCAGGACGAAAACCACTCCTCTTTAATGTCAAAGGTGTGAATTTCGGTACAGTCATATGTTACGAAAGTCTGTTTTACCGGTTGAATAGTAAGTATAAAAAAATGGGTGCGGATTATCTAATTAATATTACTAATGACGGATGGACACATTTTTATCAGGGACACCTGCAGCATTATTCAGCTGCAAAATTCCGTGCAGTTGAAAATGGATTATGGTTTGTCCGTTGTGGAAACACCGGTTACACATCAATTGTGAATCCTTATGGAATAGAAAAAAGCAGCATACCGATTTTAACAAAGGGTTATTTAGTATATGAAATTGATACATCAATGAATACTGATACTGTTTATACAAAATATGGAGATATCATTGTTGTTATTGCGGCTATTTTTATTGCTATTTTGATGATTAATAATGTCTATATGAGATTCTGGAGGAAAAATGAAATTTGATCTGTTATTAGCTAATATTATGAATTTTTTATTGTTCGGTTTTATTTTGCAGATGGTTTTGTCGGCTGTATTTTCTATAACAGCTATTAAAATGAATGCGAATCGTTTGCCTGTAAAAACTTCAATAGAAGCAGTTACTCTTATCATTAGTTTGTTTTTATGTTACATTCTCGAGCCATTGAGAATCTTTAAGAATTCCGGTCTTGTCATTCAACCAGCTGTTGATTTTATTATTAGTGCTTTTTTTCTGGTCAGTGTTGTGGAATTATTTAAAGGTATTTCTTCCAGACTGAAGGGCGAGTAATCAACCACGTTTTTCATGTGCATCGTTTTATAGCTACCTGGAATTACTCTCAATCCTGTGTAGCTATAAAGCAATGATCTGTATAAGTATTGTTTTGAAATAATTTTTATATCTAATTATTCTGTAATATTGATGGTATTTGTTTCCTGATTATATTTTTCAACTATAATTTTAGTAATGCTCTCCCGTGCTTCCTGCGTTATTGGGAAGAAAATATCAACATACTCTCCGTTTTTTTTCTTGCTGGACGGCATTCCAATAAAAATTCCTTTATCTCCACGAACAACTCTTAAATTTTTAACTACAAATTGATTTAAAATAGTAATATTTGCGAAAGCTAATGTTTTACCTAAATTTTCCTTCGGAAAGATTCTAACTTCAGTAATAAAATTTTCCATAAAACCACCTTTGCTTAATAAAATTCGATAGATCAATTTAATGGGATATAATATAAAAAAGTCAAGAAATTAATAAGCAATGCTATGAAAATTTTCACTAAAAAAACTATTATTAACTTTTTTTGAATTCGGAAAAAACTTAATAATCTGCCATAAATAAAAAAATACTTGCATTATTTGGACTCATTTTTTTTGATAGTATTAGGTATAATATTTAGTGATATATTGAGTGGCTTGCCGCTCTTTTTTTTTAATTTGATACCTGCTGTAATTCTGCCGGTTATGCAGAGAAAGTGACTGCAGTTAAAATAAATTCAGGAAATAACTTGATTATTAAAGACGAAATACAGAATATGATTGACAAAGCCTCGAAGGTAACAGGTTATGAAATATATGAATCTGTTATTGAGTTAAGGGGTAAAAATAGTAAAATTACCGTTAGGATTGATTCTGCTAATCCTGTTACTATTGATGACTGTGAGATATTTAGCAGAGCGATTAATGAGTTGCTTGAATCCAGTGAAGATATTATTCCGTTTTACATGCTGGAAGTTTCTTCACCCGGGCTGAATAGGAAGCTACGGAATTTGAATGATTTTAAACGGTTTATTGGTAGTCCGGTAAAAGTTGTAGGTGCGGTAAATTCAACCGTTGATGGGTTTTCGGGGAAGTTGATTTATGCTGATGATAGTCTTATAAGGATAGAAATAAAAAATAAGATTGTCGAAATGACTTATGATAAAATAGTTAGAGCAAATTTAGATTATTAATTTATAGAAGGATTATTTATGGCGATTAATGCAAACATGGCAAATATTTTTGAGGCATTACATCAGATAGCTGCTGAAAAGGGGATTTCCAGGGAAAGGATAGAGGAGATTATTGAAAATTCTATTCTTTGCGCGTATAGAAAGCAGTTTGGAACTACTAATAATATAAAGGTTGTATTTAACCGGGATAATAATGCTATAACTATTGAGTCTTATAAGCTGGTGGTGAAATATCCTGTTAATGATGGTGAAGAAATATCTTTTATGCAGGCAGTGAAGATTAATCCGAAAGTGTCAATTGGCGATAGTATAGTTGTTCAGGATGATCCTTTTAAAGTATTTAATAGAATTGCGACTCAAACTGCCAAACAGGTAATATTTCAGAAAATAAAAGAAGCGGAAAAAAATATTATCTTTGATGAATTTAAGAAAAGGGAAGGCGAGCTTATTAACGGCTTTATGCAGCGTCGTTATAATAATGTTATATATGTTGATATAGGGCATAGCGGGGTTGAAGGTATATTCCCGCGAAGCGAACAGTCTCCTATTGAATTTTATAAAACTGGCGATAGAATTAAAGCGTTAATTTATAGAGTTGAGAATAATACAAGAGGACCTAGAATAACCCTATCGCGTGTACAGCCGGAGTTTGTAAAAAAACTTTTTGAAATGGAAATACCAGAAGTGTATGATGAGGTTGTCGAGATTAAGCAAATTGAGAGAGAGGCTGGTCTTAGAACAAAAGTTGTTGTGTTTAGTCCTGATAGAGATATTGACCCGGTTGGAGCCTGTGTAGGTATGAAGGGTAGTAGAATACAGGCAATAGTAAGAGAGTTAGAAGGTGAAAAGATTGATATAATTCAGTATTCTTCCGACAAGAAGGAGTTGGTTTCGAATGCCTTGACTCCAGCGACTGTAAACGAAGTCGTTATTACAAGATCGGGAGAGGTCATTGCTGTTATCGATAATGACCAGTTAAAGTTAGCTTATGGCCGTGATGGGCATAATGTACGTTTAGCGTCGAGAATATGCGGTTTTAATATAACAGTTAAAACTGAAGAAGAATATAAAGACATGCTTGGCAGCTCTGAAGGAGCTCAATTTGTTACTAGTCAGTTATTCTCCGCCGTGGAAGATGATGAAACTCCTTTAAATGCTATTGGTATTGATGAAAAATTTGTAGCTTTGTTGGAAAAAGGCGGCATTTTTTCTGTTGAAGAACTACTTGAAAAAGTTGGAGATAAAGAATATAAAGGTTTAATGGACATCGAAGGAATTGGCGAAAAATCCGCTAAGAAAATTTGGGAAATTGTATTGAAAAACGTCGATTTTGAAGATGTTGAATATGAAGATGAAGAATAATTAATATTAACACAGGTAATAAATGAAAGCTGTTGACATAGCAAACAATAATAAAATTTCAGTTGATGAGGTAATACAGATTTGCGGCTCTATTGGGATTAGTTGTAAATCCTCGGATGATGACATATCTGGTAATGATATTTTCTTTATTGAAACAAAAATCGCGAAAATTCGTGAAGACATCGTTACACAGCAGAAAAAAGCTGCAGCTGAACAGGGGCAGCAGAAAATCCGTCTTAAAAGAAAAGTGAAAATTAAATTAACTCATAAGGCTGATGGTGAAGTTGATGTTGAAGCAGAAAAGGATGAGTTTGTTCCTGTTGATTTACCGCCAGCACAACCAGAAATAATTGAAAAAAAAGATGTTGTAACCGATGATGTAGTTGTATCTCCAGTAGAGACAGTAAAACAGACTCCTATTCCAGCTCCAGTTGAACCTCATCGGGAAGTCATTGCAGACAGGACACCAAGAGAAACTGTTCAAAGAACGCGACCGCCGATGGATGGACAGCGACCTCCATATAATAATCAGGGATCATCGCAGGGACAGCGA
>CAYLTM010000174.1:7026-8091 GCA_964386495.1 uncultured Leptospirales bacterium | reverse complement strand
GCCCGCCGCGTAATTTTCGGGGGCAGGATTATTGTTCCGGTGGTTAGCGGAACGCCCAAAATATTTTGATTAACTGGTTTATCTCTGACAGATAATTTTATTGACGCGGAGTGTCGTATGAGCTACATGTAAATTCAGCTGCCAAGAAGGTAAAAATATGTCTGATTATAAAACTTTTATATTTTCTCTAAATATCATTTTTCTTTTGACTTCATGTTCGGTGCTGCATAAAGATTATCATTCAGATTTTAATTATTCTTCGCTGGATTTCAATTCGCTGGGTACCTATCTTGACAAAGTTGTACCATCTATGATTAATGATGATCTCCCCGGTATTCAGGTTGCTCTTGTTGATGGCGGTGAAATCATTTATGAAAAAGCTTTCGGTCTGGCTGATAAAGATGCTTCGACACCGGTTACTACAAGCACCATTTTCCAGGTAGCGTCCATTTCAAAATCTGTAACCGCTTGGGCGGTTCTTTCTCTTGCGGAGCAGAAGAAAATTGATCTGGATAGTCCGATATCCGACTATGTTCATCGCTGGTCTTTGCCGCCGTCCAAGTACAATGCTGATGGCGTGACTATTCGTAATATTCTGGCTCACCGTGCGGGTTTGCGGCTCAGCGGTTATCCCGGATACAAACCTGGTGAAAGATTGCCTACCATTGAAGAATCTTTATCCGGCGACTGCGGAAGGTTCATGGGGATTTTCAGTCCGGGATCGGTCAAGCTTGTGAATAATCCCGGTGAAAAATGTTTCACAAATCATGGAACTTTATTATAACATCCTGGAACATGAAAATCTTAATCATGTTAAATAAACGAAGTTTTTGTAAAAATGATTTATGAAAACCAGTAAAAATTATTATATTATTTTATATAGTTTTCTTATATTGAATTTTTAAACGCCGGAGAATTTATGAAAAAGTTAATCACCCTTATAATTACGTTTGCGGTATATATTTCATGCACCTCGACACCCGCGATTAAACATACGACAGAGAGTTCTTCGGCACGGAGTATCGCGGTTCTTTCCTTTTCAAACAGCACAGCAGAAAGCAAGGA
>CAYLTM010000174.1:5875-7016 GCA_964386495.1 uncultured Leptospirales bacterium | reverse complement strand
GGATTTCCATTAGAGGACAGGATGCCGATAAACCGATATTGCTTTATCTGCATGGCGGTCCGGGCAGCGCTGAAATGCCGATGGTGCGTCATTATAACAATGGACTTGAAAAGGATTTTATAATGGTTGTATGGGATCAGCGCGGTGCCGGTAAAAGTTTTTCGTCATCAATTCCAAAGGAATCCATGAACATCGCTCAGTTCATATCTGACACGCATGAGCTGACCACTTTGTTAAAAGATCGTTTCGGCAAAAATAAAATATTTATCATGGGACACAGCTGGGGCAGTCTTCTCGGAATGTTTGTGATAAACAAATATCCCGATGATTATTTCGCTTATATCGGTATTGGCCAGTATGTTAATGGTACTGAAAATGAACTTGTTTCTTATAATTTCGCTTTGAGCGAAGCGGAAAAACGCGGAGATAAAAGTGCAATCGAGGATCTGAGGGAAATAGGTCCCCCTGTGAATGGTCTATACGCTGGCGACTGGTTCCAGGGACTTTTGATTCAACGCAAATACCTTGGAAAATTCGGCGGTCAAATATATAATACTGATAATGTTGAATTTTTTAAGGTAACGATGTTTTCGCCGGAGTATTCGTTATTTGATAATATCTTCTATGTTAGGGGGATTATGTTTTCTGTAAAATCCATGGGGCCGGAAATTGTTGCCTGTAATCTTGAAACTCAGGTGCCGTCTGTTAAGATACCTGTCTTTTTCTTCTGCGGCAGGTATGATTACAGCACTCCTTTAGAAATTGTTGAACGCTACTGTAAAAATATCGATGCTCCAAAAAAGAAAATTATATATTTTGAAAACTCCGCACATATGATGAATTTTGAAGAGCCGGATCTTTTTATGGAAATGGTCAGGGAAAAGTTTCTTCTGTTGGTTGAATGATTGGAAAAATCAAGCCCCCAGCCCATAAAGGGTTGGGATAAGTCAGGCCCCCGACCCCTAAAGGGGTGCCTCAAGGAAAAATCCAATTGCTAAAATTCTTCAACTCCCCTTTAGGGGATTTAAGGGCATCTTGAATTCAATTTTTCAATTACAATTTGAATTACTTTGGTTAGGTCATTTTCTATACAGGTATTTGAAAACCTGAGAATATTGACTCCGAGAGAGTTTAAAATGAT
>CAYLTM010000174.1:0-5865 GCA_964386495.1 uncultured Leptospirales bacterium | reverse complement strand
ATGATATCCCTATCTTCATCCCGCTCTTTTTGATTATCATGAATAGTTCCATCTGCTTCTATAGCGAGACTTTTTTCTATACAATAAAAATCAACAATAAACCTGTCAATAATATGCTGCTGCCGGAACTTGTGTCCCAACTTTTTATTTTTTATAACATTCCAAAGTATTTTTTCCGCATCTGTCGGATTCATTCGCATATACTCTGCTTGTAAACGCAAAGCTCTATATATTTGGGGGTTAGCTGACCCAATTATTCTTGGCTTATCTTTAATACAAATATTTCCTGGTTTACATATATAATCCATTAGTCGGCCTCCGACCACTATTGATGTTAGACTCCCAGCCCCTAAAGGGGAGCAAGAATGGCTCTTCTCTTCAAGTCCCCTTTAGGGGATTTAGGGGCCTCTTAATTTGTCCTAGTTTTTTACCCCAGTCGGAGTTTACGGCGTAGGTCATGCATCGTTCGAAGACTTCATATGTTAGTTCCGGTGTCGGCGCGTTATGTGTAATGCTGTCTGTGTTTTTTCTGATGAATATTCTTTGGTCTGAAATATATGGCCGATAGACGCTTATGTAATGATCAAAAAGTTCTTCCGGCGGGTTTTTTGCTTCCGATGCTGCCGCTCCTATTTCTACGGTGATGCCTGTTATTTTCAGGAATCGTTCGGTGTAGGCTGCCAGCGTTTTCATGGTCACCGCACTGCCGCTTGTGATATTGTAGTACGCGCCGCTTTGCGGATTTTCGATTATCGCGAGCAGTGTATCGACAAAATAATTCACTGGTACAAGGTTGATGTTTCCTTCTCGTGCTATGTTTATTCTTACCGGCAGCCGGAGCGTTCCGTTTTCCTGTATGCTGATTCCTATTTCGGCGGATTTTTTTCCGTTGTTTGTTTTTATATCTTCTAAATAGATGTCCCGGATTTTCTGTAAACTTTTTACAGGATAATATAGTGCGTTAAATCTGAGTGATTTGCCGGTTTCGGAATCGCCATAGACTATCGATGGTCTTAGTATCGTATATGGTATTTGCCGGAGGCTGCATCTTTCGGTTATTATTTTCTCCGCCTGTGCTTTGCTTTCTTCATAAACGTTTGTGAATACTTTTGATGTTACCCGCGTCTCGCCGCATTCGTTATTTTCGGTTCCTGCCGCGTACGCGGAACTTACGTAGTGGAGCCCTAATGTGTTGCTTCGTTCCGCTATGTTGAGTATTTCCGCTAAACTTTCTACATTCGCCGCCATTATTTTTTCGCGGTTTTTTTCTATGAAGCTTGTATCCGAGGCACAGTGTATTATGCTTAATCCTCTTTTGCATATCGCGGCATAGTCATCCGCGTTTAGCCCCATGTCCGGTTTCGTAAAATCTGTTTCGTAATATTCCAGATTATTTTCGAGATTATATATGTCGAACCATTTCAATAATTTCGCGATTCTTTCTTTGAGTGTTTCTCCGTTTGCCGGGCGTCCTAGTATTATCACGCTTTTTCCACTCTGCAGCAGACCCGACATTATGTGGCTTCCCAGAAATCCGGTCGCGCCTGTTAATATGTATGTTTCATTATTGGTGATTATCGCGGTTTTCATTTGTCAACCTCTGCTGTATTGTACAGGTAATTTTCCTTTCTGCTGAATCCCTGACTGAACACATATCTTATCCATAGGACTGTTCCTGTTTCCGCGGAATACTTTTCTATCATTGCGCCCGCCTGCATCATCGCGTTTCGCATCCGCGTTATATCTTCGGGATCATTCTGATCGACATAATAATCGTATTCGAACACACAGCGTTTGCCGTCATCTATCGGTGTTATAAATCCGTAGTCGTTCTTTAAATTCTGTCCGTCAGCGATTCTTTTGAAATCGTTGTTTATCGCGCTTATAAGATTTTTATCCATTGGCAGGTAGATTATCATCGGCACTACGTGTTTTTCCCGTCCCATCCGCGAGCTGATTATCCTGAACATGTTTAACCACACGGGGTCTGTCATCTCCGGTTTGGTATATAACTTTTCAAAAAATGGTCGAAGCTCGGGGTCTACTCCCTGTACAAGCTTTTGTGCGCTTGGATTAAGTGCGGCTTCCGCAAGCTCTGGAAAACTTTTTAATCCCAGATACGAATATGGTTCGTCACCGGCAAGCTCGTTCATCAGGTCTATCCAGTCAGCGGTTACTAACGACGGCAATCCCAGGTTCAGCGTTCTTATCATCCGGTTATCAAAATATTTATGCCCCATCATCTTGATACTGTTTAGTGCATATTTATCGCCGATTACCAGCACGATATTTTCTATTTTGAGTTTTTCTTTAAACACCTGTTTAACTTCTTCCGCGAGTTTTTGTGTCGGCGATAAAAATGTCGAAAGGTATTCTCCTCCGAGGACTCCGATCGCGATTCCGATTTTTCTGACAGCACATTCCTTCGCGAAGTCCAGCGCCGATTCCAATGTTTCAAATGGTACAAACGCCCCTTCCTCATCGGGTGTTATCGCGTGGAGTTTTATATAGGCTTTCGTGCATATTCCCGGCAGCGGCTCATCACCTTTATGATATCCCATTAGATTCGGTGCGTTTTTGTCCGACAGTCTGAATATTTCGCCGTCGGTGCCGACGAATTCCGCGTCGATAAAATTATCAGCCGCCGTTCCATACGTTGTTGAAAATACCGAAAATATTCCCGAACACATAATGTTTGAACATACCAGCGCTGACGGCTCGGCAACATTTACTCTGTATCCGCGTTCGACAGCGGCTTTTTGAAGATCGTATGCTTATACTCCCGCACCGATTTTCACCAGCCAGTTATTTTCGTCGAACTTTAATGTCTTCATTCTGCCAATGTCGATTACCGCACCTTCGCTCATTACAAATCCCATAACGCTTGATCCGTTGCCTCTGACCGCGTATGGTATTTTGTGATTATTCAGGAGTTTTACTATTGATGATATTTCAGCGGTGCTATTCGGCATGATTACATATGCAGGTAGACGTGGCATCGCTACCGGACTCGGATCGTGAGAATATGTAAGCGCGATTGCGGGATCACTTGTTGCCCAGAAATCCCCCACTATAGTTTTGAGTTCTTCAAGAACACTGTCGGTTTTTTCCGGCTGTATTTTTCCGCCATCAGCCAGATATTTCCGCAAATGCTCTTTCAGAGCTTTCATTACTGCTGTCGGTTTCATTTCAGTTACAAAATAGCACTGGCAGTCACATTTTCCGCAGAGATCACAGCTGTCGGCTATTTCAATACATTTTGCTGTAATCGGTATACGGTTTTCGGCGAGTGCCGCGTAAAGATCCATTCGTCCCTGAGGATAATAGCTCACAAAATGTTTTTCCGCGCCGGAAGTGCATAATCCCGTGTCCAGAAAATCTATCTTACACATCGCATAGTGTCTACAGCTTTTCGCTGTTTTTAATACGTCTGTCATATTGTTGTCCTTGTTTTTTGTTTGCTGAAAAGTTTTTGGCAAGTTTTTCATGGTGATTATTTTGCCGCTGTTTAGTCTATTTATATTTATGTGAAATTTGCAGTCAAGGACTTTATGAAGGTTAAATATTTATACATTATTTGGAATTTAATTCGCTTTACATAACGATTTTTGATTGACGTTCTAATAATTTTTAATTTTCTATCACTGGGGGCAGGGGGCAATAATATTTATGAAAATAGTAATTATATATATTTCACCAAACGGTACAACTGGAATTTTGGCAAAATTGCTAAAAGACAATTTTGAAAGTAATGGTCATTTAGTAGAAAGCGTAAATTTGGGATCTTCGGAATGTCGAAATTTGACGGAAAACGTTTTTGAAAAACTTATAAATGCCGATATCGCTGGTTTTGGCAGCCCAGTATACCATATGGATATTTTGCAGCCGATGAAAAGTTTTATTATGAGATTCGCTGCATTCTGCAAAATTAATAATCACCAGCTAAGAGCTTTTATTTTTTTGAATTATGGCGGAATAACTTCTGGAAAAGCTTTTATTAATACCGCAGTTATATTGATAAATTGCGGAATAAAAATTATCGGCGGTTTGAAAATTAATGCTCCGCATTTTCATCATACTGAGAAATTTCCCGCGAACGATAGTTTGAGTATAATTGAAACATTCTGCAGCAGTCTTCAAACAAACAATTTCGCCGAAATGAAATTGGCACGTATCAAAAAGATATTTTCTCCAGAAAAATTCATTGTACGAATAATATTTCCGATTGTTCATATCATTGGAAAATTCAGAAAACTTCCAATAACCGTTGTTGGTGAAAAATGTAAAAAGTGCGGAAAATGTGTAATCGAGTGCCCTGTCGGTGCTATTGAAATAACAAACTTTTTGAAAATAAATAAAGACAAATGTATCAGCTGCTATCATTGCGTCTCATGCCCGTTTAAAGCGATAGAAATTCCCATCGAAAAACTTGAAGCGATGATAAAATTCAACAAAAAAATTATAGGAACGGAAAACCCGCTGAACAAAATTTTAATCTAAAAAGATTATGTAAAACTTTTTTGCCTCATGGGTGTGTGTTGAACATAATTACATTTACCCGAAAATTATTTTTTGCAGTCAATCGCGGCAAAATATTTTCGAAGGTTATCAGTTATATCACTATTATCCTTCATGCTTGAATTAATATTTTTTAATATAGCTGAACCTATAACAGCACAGTCAGCGTAACCAGTGATATAATTAATCTGATCTTTGTTTGATATTCCAAATCCCGCAGCAGTAAATTTTCCGGTAGCAGATTTTATATTTTGTAAATGTTCCAGCTGGGTTTCGCACAGATCGGTATCTTTCCCAGTTACGCCAAGCCTTAAAACGACATACACGAACGGCGAAGAATTATTCGTCAAAATTTCGATCATTCTTTTTTCTGAAGTGTTCGGTGCGATTAGCGGTACAAAAGCCATGTGTCTTTGTTGAATCTTTTCTATAAAACAGTATTCGTCATCAGGCGGATAATCGGGGATTATGAAACCGTCTATTCCGATCCTTTCACAATCTTTAAGAAACTTATCAATACCATAGACAAATATGGGATTAATATACGACATTATCAAAAGAGGAATGTCTGTTTTAGAACGTACATCCTTAATCATAGACAAAACATCTTGCGTAGTTACGCCATTTCTCAGACAATGGTGATTGGCTTCAACAATAGACGGTCCATCCGCGGTTGGATCTGAAAAGGGTAGCTGAATCTCAATAATGTCGGCACCGCTGTCCGCCATAGAGAGAATTATTTTCGCAGAAGTTTCTAGATCAGGATAACCTCCAACCACATGAGTCATAAGTTTTATCGGTTTAGTGTTATTAAAACATTTAATTATACGATGCATATCTGCTCCTTAACTTGATTTATCGTTATATACAGGATGCCGATTGATACAACTTGTAATAATCGACATATCGGAATTCCGAAATAAATTCGTAATTCCTTACATTCTGCGTGATTTTCAAAGGAAAACCATGCAAATTCGGGAACGTTCTGTACCCGAATTTGCTGTCGAAGTTAAATCGACAGCCTGAATAAGAGGTATTTGCTTTTACATTGTTATTAACTAGATCTAGATTAAAGTAAATATTATCATATTTATTGTCAATTCCTAATATTTCTTTCAAAAAAAATGAGAAAACGGTGCCAGACACAGTTATTGTATCATTTAAGAATATTTTATAGATGTCGGTTTTATTCGTTTGGTAGCTGTGGTTATTTTCTCATGTGTTTTCCCGGTTTTATCCAATAAATAGTCCAAATAGCACCCATTTCTATATCATCCCTACGAATATCCCAATCTGAGTTTGCATAGTTAAGCAAAATCTCTTCGACTTCGGACAGGATTGTGTCCA
>CAYLTM010000173.1:2181-8159 GCA_964386495.1 uncultured Leptospirales bacterium | reverse complement strand
ATACACCGCATCTATTTGATATTGAGAGCCCGCCCTTCCCTTTCATTGCAGTCTCACCTAGTTTCTCCAACGGAACATCTAGCGATCTTGCAAGTATTTCGAGCATTCGTCCTGTTCCTGCGGCACATTTATCATTCATACGAAAATTGTTCACAAAACCATGTTCATCAACTGAAATGACTTTGCTATCCTGTCCGCCAATATCAATAATTGTTCGCACAGAATTTCTTGACCAGTATGCTCCCATACCATGACAGGAAATTTCACTTTTCTCGTCGGAGGGATATACGCATTCATATCTGCCGTAACCGGTTGAACATATACGAGAAATATCACTCAATTTTAAACCGGCATTTTGAATTGTAAGGTTGATTACTTCCTCACTTGATTTCTTCGCTGTTGTCAGAACAGGAATTATTTTTGATGATACAATACTATTATCGTTAGAATTAATCACAACCGCTTTCGCCGTCAATGAACCGACATCACATCCAAGATATAACATTGCCCACCCCTTATGACTTTTTCAATTTTTTATTATTACGTATCTGCTCGGAAAATGCTTCAATTCTAGTTTTAAGCTGACCAATACCGCCACCATAAAGTTCATGGGTAAGATTCAATACTGGGAAACCACTTTCCGAACCGACTTCCTTTTGAATAAACCCTTCTGTTAACCAGTAAACACAAAACTGCAGAGAATCAACAACTACAGCATCACAATTCCATTCCTTAATAAGCGAATCAACTACAGCTCTTCGGTGATGAACCCTATCTATACAGTGCGGACAGGAATACCTTGTGAGAATTCTTTCCGCAAGTGCCTGGTATGGATCTTCCATATCGGGAACCATTCCTTAAAAATGACCAGAACCTATACAGCCAGAATCCTGAACAATAATTGTTTTTTTTGATTCTATTGCTGCTAGATGCTTATGATCCTCATAATGACTTGATGATAGAATAAAACGCAAAGCATCACTGTCCACCACTGAAGGTCTGGTCTGCAATTCCTCTAAAAACTTTTCAGCAAGTACTATTCCATCCTCAACAGGAATAGACATAAGCGACTGATAAAGCTTCAGCATTTCCAGACCAGTCACAGAAGGCGATTGGCTCTTTCGTGTTTCATTAATTTTAAGAATAACATCTCTTTGTTTATCATAAAGTTTTATTGATTCGCGAAGCTTTTCAATAGTAACAATTTGTCCTGTCAATTCAGCGGCGACATCAGCCATTTTTTTCAAATCTCTGACAAAACCGTTTATATCAATCTGTTTCGTAACATGAGGAACAGTCATTATATAACGAAATTTTGGTGAAGCGTCAGCATATTTCCAATTGTCATACATACGCCTGGAATGATCGCAGGTTATGGAAAATATTACACCATCAAGAAAACTATACGCTCCCGATAACGCCTGATTAAGAGTATGCCTAACAAAACTGCAGTGTGTCGGAGCCATATATACTTCCGACTTATCTGTGGAGGTACTTCCTGTAGCTCTAATCCTAAAGGGAACGGCACCAGCCGCAGTCAATATTTCTTGAGGTACAAATGAACAAACAAAACCGATAGTCTTTTTTCCCTCAGACCTCGCCTTAACAAGATAATCATTTTCGAGTGAAGATGATATCTCTTCAATAATTTCAAACGCGCTTTTATTATTCATTATATTAACCCATGACTGTGTAAAAAGTTTTTTATTTTTGAATGGATTTCATCAACACCTACATGCCGACTATCAACAATATCAAGATCCAGAAACAATGAAGGCACTCCGGCACTCCGGCATGTATCCGAAAGCATTTTTCTTAATGCGGCATTATGCTTACAACCGGCATGATTATTAAATATTACGCAGTCTACCTGATACTCTTCTATTAGCGATGCTGTTTCTTCTATGTTCAGATCCACATTACCATGAGACTGCCGTATCATACTCAAATATAGCTTTTCTATCGCAAGAGTTCTAACAAGAGATTCCCTGCTGGAAAAATCTATCGGCGGAAAACTGCTTCTTGCAATGTAATCCATAACAACCTTTGCACCGAAATTCTTATACATCCACACACCAAATTCTGTCCACACTACATTCTGATCCGCAATGAGTACCCGGATTTTCTCCCTTGGAGTTTTTTTCCGCTTATAATAATCAACATACCATTGTGCGGTGTCTCGCAGCATTTCCGCACTTTTTGTCAGGTTTTCACTACCAGCTTCAGATAGCCGCCACCGCCATAATACAGCAAGATAATTCGGCAACGGGGGTGCCGGTATGGATCTTTGAAGCTCGCTTGATTCATTCATTGCTCTGTTAAACCGATCAATCCGTCGGGCACTTTGTTCAAGATAGTTCCAGTCCATCTCTCGACCAGTAGTTTTCTCCAAAAATCTTATTAGCCCCCATGTCGATTCGACCCATCTGTCAAGTTCTTCAGGAGTACGACCATAAGCGGTATTCATTGTATACGATGGAACATCAGGAAAATAATGTTCAAAAAGCATATTCTGCATACGTGCACTATCACATGGATGTGATCCATGAATACATACAGACGGCGGCGGAACTTCACCACCGAAAAAAGCCCCTAAACTGGACTTATTTACAGAACAGAAATCTTCGCTAATACCCACTTCCTCCGAAACTGACACATAGTGTGCACCGCCGCCAGGACCTTGTGCAACATGCATCGCAAACGGATTTGTCGGACACCATGTTTTATAACCGAAAGCCTTCACAATATCCATGGGAATCATCCAGTCTATCCATGCTATTGGTTCATTATTTTTAAAAGCATTATATACTATTTTTGTCCCTTCATTAGATGCCATCGCACCATAACGCAATGCAGAAATTCCGAGGTGATTAACATAACCGCCCCCAAGTTTCAAAAATGTAGTCCTAAGCTTTACTGCCCATTTTGGCTGCTTATTTACTATCAAACGATTTAAGACATGGCGGAAAAGAAAAGCCATTATTCTCGGATGTTTCATCAACTTGAGTAGTTTATCAGCAGACTTAATGGATTCTTCTAAAATCGGGGATGTGCTGTTTTTAATTATTTTTTTCGCCAAAAGAAATCCTCCCTTCTCTACTTATACATTTTCGCAATAATGAACATATGCAAAAATGGAGTCAAGAAGTATTATATACATTCCTTTTAATTTTCATGAACCAATATCCAGATCATTCAAAATATTTTCTTGACCTGAATTGCATGAATTTTTACTGATGTAAATCCTGCAAATCCACTGCAAGTGCCTTTGTAAGAATAAATCAATAATCAAAAGGAAATTAAAATGACAGCACAACATAATGATACAGTCAGCATACATTACACAGGAAAATTTGACGATGGTACTGTCTTCGATTCATCAATAGGTCATGATCCGCTGGAATTCACTGTAGGAGCCGGACAGGTGATTCCAGGTTTTGAGGAAGGTGTAGTAGGAATGAAGGCTAACGACCGCAAAAACATTTCGATTGCTCCAGACATGGCTTATGGAGAGTATCACGATTCACTGCTTGTTGAAGTTCCGAAAAACAGTATACCGGACGAAATAGAACTTCAAGTCGGGATGCCGCTGCAAATGGAAAACAACGAAGGAAAAAGTTTCATTGTTGTTATTAAAGAAATTACAAACGACTCAGTAAAATTGGATGCGAATCACCCAATGGCGGGAAAAAATTTAAATTTCGAGTTGGAACTTGTGAAAATTGAACGTCAGTAATCCTGAGTGGTATCATCGATTATCAACTTTCCACAATCCCACTTTTAAGTATGACGAATCGGCTGACGGATAATCTTCCGGTTCGTTCTGCAAAAAAATATTCTTCCAATGAGACGGATGTTTTCCCATGTAACTTTGCCTATCAACAGCCGCGGTATTAATCGCGCTCAGACAATAACCATTGGTTATCAATAGATTAATTTTTTCGAGATAATCGCTGTAGTCTGTATCTACAGAAAAGGAAGAGGCTTTACTCCTTGAAAAGGTCGGCGGATCAAAAATCACAATATCGAATACTCTGTTTTTTTTCGCCAAATATTTTATAGCAGATTTAGAATCTTCCCGGATAAAGTCCCTGTCATTTACTTTGAGACCGTTTAATACATAATTCTCTCTTGCTCTTGTCAAAACACTTTTGGACACATCAACATTTATCGCCGAGAATCCGCCATTCATTAGAGCATGCACAGAGAATAATCCGGTATAACAAAAAAGATTCAAAATAGTCCCGCCGGCTTCATAATATGGAAGCATAGCTGAACGGACATTTCGCATATCCGCAAACACCCCGGTATTTTGAGAATTTACAATATCAGCTAACGCAGAAATTCCATTATGCCGGACAACAATATCTCCGGGGGGCAACGATCCTTTGAGAACTGTACTTGAAAAATCGTCTGTTGATTTTTTTCTATTTTTAAGAAGAATTCCTGTGGGCCGGAAGTAATCATCAATAAAATTAAGAGCGGTGTGAAATTCATCACTATGAAAAAATCCTTCACCGCAACCGAAATCCTGTAAAAGAATATATTCCTTATAAAAATCCAGTGTCAATCCATCAACACCATCCGCACGTTGATTAAACAACCTGTAAACTTCTTCATTAGGGTTGTTAATCAATGAGCTTCGCTTTTTAATCGCTTCTTCAAAAAGGTCTTTTAATTTCAACACTACAAACCAACATACATGAGAAAACGTAAAATATATTAATTATTTTTCAGATAAAAGACAGATGTTATTTCCATCTGGATCTGCAATTACAACTTTTTTTCTTGTTTTGGAAATTTCCGGTCCGAACAAAATTGAGATATTTTCAGATTCGATAAAATCTACAGCATCATCAAAATCATCCATATCTACACTAAAGCAAATATAATCTTCAGACGACTTTTTTCCCGGCTTTTCAGCTGAGGATAAACGTAAGTTCATATCACCAACCTGTAGAACCGCGTCACTTCCGCCGCTCTGTCTCTCGACAACATCGAAACCCAGGCAATCTCTGTAAAAATCGATAGCCTTGTCCAGATTAGTTACCGCAACACTAATATGGTTAATTTGTTCAATAATAATCATAATGTCTCCTGCCTGATAGTATATTTGTCAATTTAGTTTTCGTATCATTAATAAAACGAACTTTTACAAATGCTAATTTTCAATTATTTTCTGTCAATAAATAATAAACATTTTAAGAAAATTTACCATTTGTAACTAGAAGTGACTCCAAGACTAAGTCTTTTCGAGGATACCAGATCAACCTGCCCCCAATCGCCGTGGATGGTTCTTATTAAAAATCCGAAGTTCCCACCTAACGAATAATTGCCGAACTCTCTAGTATATAAAAAATACATTCGCTGGTTATTTCGCATTATCCATTGGTCATTCATCACATAGTTATGCGGGGTATATAGCGAAACCCGCCATTCAAATTTATTTGTCTGATATGGAATAATAACCGCAACATTAAGAAGGGAATCTGTAATTATAAAATCTTCTCTGGCAAAACGTGCCTTAATATGTAAACTATCTGACGCCAATATCCGAATCATGGAATTTACAAAAGCATGGGATTTCTTTCTGTTCAAGGACGAGACTTCATCAGTTTTATTTTTTTCACCATCCGCAGAAAAATAATAAACTTTCGCAGGATCCTGAATTGTGAAATAACCGCTGACTCCCAAATCTATGGAAAAGTATTTTTTTTCTATACCCGAATAGGAATATGGTGATATTATAGAAGTAAATGGTTTACTTATAGTTCTGTTAAAATTATATATTGACGCTTCCTCAATCGCAACACTTGAAAATCCCCCGCCGAAATTAATATCATTAATTGTACTGTTATATTCAATACCGGTACTCAACATTATCGCGGCAAAGGTCGCTTTTTCACGTTCAACATAAGTCTTATCAACATAACCAATATTATAATATAAAATATTAAAATTAGCTAAAATTTTATTTT
>CAYLTM010000173.1:0-2171 GCA_964386495.1 uncultured Leptospirales bacterium | reverse complement strand
TTTTCTGCAAATAGATTTAATTCGACACAAAACAATAAAATGATTAGATAAACCAGCTTTCGCTTATTTTCAAATAATGTCTTCACGCAAAATACACCTAAGTATTTTTGCACAAATGTCATAATTTAGCCGCAACCGAACCAGATATGAATAAACCTTCAGTTATCCCAACCCTTGTGAATTTTGAATCATTATAACTTAATATTGTTCCAAAACGCATTCCCAATGATATAGAACTGATATTCAATATAGGTTCAACAAATATAGCTTCTGTCTGATAAAGATACGCTCCCGTTTTTAGAGAAAAATACGGATTCAAAGGAATTACAACATCCGCTATCAACTTTCCATAGGTTGGATCATAATGCCCTCGCATGAACGAAAAATTAAAATGAGCAAAGGATTCTGGTCCAATCCGAAAATGGAAATTTGGAATAACCATACCACCGTCAGTAACCCAGCCCCTTCCCTTAGCCTTATAGACAGTCGCATCAGCCTTAACCTTCTTTCGATATTCTTCATTGTAACCATCAATCAATCCGGTTAAACCAAAATCGAATCCCAACCATTTCAAATTCCATCCGGCATAAAAACCAATGTTTAAATAAAATTTTGAGACTCTATCCTGAATTTTACTACTGCTTGGAAATGTTTCCTGCGGAATTCCCAAGGAAGGTACGGCATAAAGAGTTTTAGAATCATAGCTGCCGATTTTCTGCATGTTGACATTTCCGCCGAGCTCAAGATTTTTCATCTCCGGACTAATCATTTCAAAGCCGCTCTTCCGGTATTCCGCCCCAAGATAATACGCGTTAGTTTTCAGATAATCACCTTTATCTGCCGCGACATATCTTTTATCTTTATATCCATATAAATGATTATGATATCCGAAAAATGTATTAATGTTGTTATGCTTATCACCTTCACTGTCAAAGATTGTGTCAATGACATCCGCTTTAACCACGCTATTTGCAGAAAGTATAATTACAACTGCCGCGAACAATTTGAATATCTTCATCGAACCTCTCACTTTTTTCATATTACGATTATTTAACCGCTAAAATTACTCGATTATTTATTGATCGTTTATGTACAATATTATAAAAATTGTCAAGAATAATTACTGCCAAATTAAAGATAAAAAGAAGCGGAGCTGGCGGGAAATATTTTATAGGAGACATGGACTAAATTATTTTACCAATTTCATACCGTTGTATTTGTAATCCTGTACAATACAGCAATTGATTGCATGAAAAAAACAGTTCGCAAATATTTAACACCATATTCTACTGCGAGTAATATCTGTTTATGTGCACCGAGATGATGTTTCGTTACATTAGTAACTCACCCAAAATTTTGATTGATTTTTTAATCTTTGATTGGTAATACTGCTTCTAAACATATAAAGGTTGTTAAATAAAATATAGATTTTATAATTTGCTATATGTTAGAATTATCATAAATGAGGCAGTATGAATAGAGAGGAAATTCTTAAAAAATTACGGTCTTTCAAGAATATTAATTCTACCAAATATGGTTTGAGTTCACTTGGTCTTTTCGGATCATTTGCAAGAGAAGAAAATTCTCCATCCAGCGATATTGATTTATTTGTTAAAATTGATACACCTAATCCGTTTATTATAGTTCACATGAAAGATGATTTAGAATCTATTTTTAATATGAATGTTGATATTGTCAGATTGCGGGAAAATATGAATCCTTTTTTAAAGAAGAGAATTGAAAACGAAGGTATTTATGTTTGATGAAAGTCTTGTTATATCGATTTTAAAGCAAATCGATAATGCAATTATTATAATCTCTCGCAGATTTGATACAATTTCGAACCCCAATGATTTTACCGACAATCCACGCGGAATGGAAACCCTTGATAGTATTTGTATGCAATTTATTGCCATAGGTGAAGGTTTAAAAAATATTGATAAGATTACTGATAATCAATTATTATCAAAATATCAAGGAGTTGACTGGAAAGGTTTTAAAGGATTCAGAGATGTTATATCACATCAATATTTTGATATTGATGCTGAAGAAGTCTTCTGGATCTGTGACAATGAATTGGCTAAATTGTCTGAGACTATTAAAATGATTATAAATGAGCTTTGCTGATTCTTTTGGTTATGTTGTTGAGGGTGATAAGTATGTTAAGACTG
>CAYLTM010000172.1:4678-8171 GCA_964386495.1 uncultured Leptospirales bacterium | reverse complement strand
CAGGTTATTGGAAGAACGGAGAATTAACAACTTTTTCATCAATTGATTCAAGTTCAATTTCTTGGACTGTTTCAATAATAATATCCGGTTCTGATATTTATAACAGCGGTATGATTGGTCATTCTAATGCGCCTTATGCTGCTTGTTATTGGAAGAACGGCAAAAGGACAGATCTTCCGTCTATTGATCAATCGAAAATGTCGGGTGCTTCTTCGATAGGAATATCCGGTTCATATGGACAACTTTACCAGCAATTGATCCGGCGAAGTCTTCATTCGTCAATACTATGCAGATATCAGGCCCGTATATTTACTTTAGCGGTTACAGTACAGACAGCTTGAATATAATGCGAGCTGGTTACTGGAAAAATGGAATATGGAATGCCATTCCCATTCCTGCGGAATATGGCAATGAGAACTCAGAAATTAATGACATGGTTATCGTTCCTTGAGCCACTTTTCTATCGAAACGATAACCTCACTTCAATCTTCCTGAGAGTGATCAAACCTGCCCGCAGCTTGAAAAGTTGTGTTTCAGGAGATGATAACATTTCTGTTGAATGCTTAGATCTTTCTCAACGTGGCGATTTTGTCTTCCAGAGGAAAATGTTTTAAAACAGTGACATAGGTTTTTTCTTCCGGATATTTTCAGCGATGCAAGTGCAACTCTTCACTTGTATTCAAACTTCCTTAGTAGATCTAATGGTTCTGCAATAACGCGATCATCTTGTTGATGCCATGAATCTGGGTGCAATATAAAGAATCATTTTAATAATATGCAAAAAAAAACGCATAATGAGAGTAAATTTTTGACACCGAAATTATTTTAAATCATTTTATAGTATTTTACGTAAATCAAAACTTTTACTTTCATCGGCGATGTGTTTTGCTGTTTCGAAATATTTTTCTATCGAAATATTTAATTGCTCATCAGAATTTTTCTGTTTTTCAGCCTCAACTATGCTATGCTGAAGATACTGTGTGAGATTTTCAGCCTGTTTCATCATCATCATCATCGAAGATAATCTATCTAGTATGGCGGTTAAACCAATTATAATGACAAATATATTGATAAGAAGTGCCACTGCGAAGATTGAAAATATTTTTGTTCGTAATTTCATAATATACCTTTATTTATAATTTAACAATAAATATTAAATCATTCTAAATAACTATTTCAATTAAGCAATGTAACTATTTAGGATTTAGTTAAATCAGAATTAATTCGAACCTTGTCGAATTAACCGGAACTACTGTATCCTGAACACTCATAATATCAAAATTTTAAATAATTGTCAAGATAAAAACATATCACACTACATTCGATGAGCAAACTTAATGTTGAAGTGCAACAGGCAGATTGTAAAAGACTTCATACTGGGTCGAAATTTAAATTTAAATCTTGGTCTATTTTTTAACATAGAAACTTCAAAAGCAACATCATTTTGATTGGTATTTTTAAAGCCCATGTTTTATGGAAAATAGTCACACAATGAACAATTAGTATTTTTTATTCGTCATGCGATCCTTTCAGTCGAATGTTAGTTCTCGGTTATTTTCTATTTCGGATTTCGACTCTGGATATTTTTCTATCTTTTGTTTGTATGAAATTTTTTTCCTTTTTAATAAAAAATTTCACATCTCATGAGGTCTGTACCAATATGAAGTTTTTTTTGATGACAACTCTGTTATCATATGTTAAATGTTTATATGACATCATGGACTCCTGTATTTTTTGCTTGTGGTTAAACTAAAATATCATTAGCTCTATGATGTCTTCTCTATTTTATTGATCTTCAATATTGAATTTAGGATTCCAACTATAACATATGTAATTGCTCATAAATATTTAAAATATACTGGTTTTTCACCGAAGGTGGCGGCGAACTATGATATTAGCCAAAATATTACGTATTTTAAAACTTGAACCAAACGATAAAATAATTGTTTTCAATAATATCCTGTTAATGACAAATGCCATGGTAAATATTTTCGAAGGAGACTTGTGTTATGCGTAGATTTACTTTTGTATTAAATAAAATATTTGATCTGCCTATAAGATATAAATTAATGATATTTATTTTACTTCCTGTTTTTCTAGTACTACTCATATCCGGCGTGAATAGAATGCAGCAGACAGAGAATGATATTTTCAGATTTCACATAAATTTGGAAGAACAAATTGAACGGGATGTGATGCTTTCGATGGAAATTATTGATAATTATTTTCATCTTGGCGAAAAACATTATACCCCTTTCTTGAAATCAGCGATAGACACACTTAGTTTAGAGGTCGTTTCTAAATCTGAAAAAATTGATGATGAATATTTATTATCTCTGAAAAAGAAGTATAATGATGAAATTGATTTTCACATTATTTCAGAAGGAATAATAATTTCAACATCGAATTCAGCTTTACATAACGTAAATTTATATGAAACTGAAAAAAGAAGAGAACGCTTGCTTGAAATAATTGAATCAAATGAAATTTATACCACAGGTTTTGATGTTGAACCGCTTAGTAATAAATATAATTTATGGGTATATCAAGGCGTATCTAAAACGAACATTGTTTCGGCAGTATCATTGTCTTCGCGATCTATAGAAGAATTTCTCAGCGGTACTGATGTTGACGCACTATTACAGAAAATTAAAGAGTCTAATAAACAAATATACTCAATCGATATGTTTGATATTTCCGGTGTTAAAATTTCTGGAAAAGGATCAATAAAAGAAACAATTCCTCCTGAACTGTTGGATGAAATAATCAGCAACAAGAAAATTAATCGGTGGGATGGAAAAAACGGCAGGATGAGTAAATACTATTTCATAACACCTGTAAATCATGAAATTCACAGCAATGATAAAGGAAAATTTTTGAAATTTACATATAGTGTATCAGTAATAACAGATGTTGCACATAAGTCACTTTTTGAACTTGCAATGGTTCTCGCAATAACCACAATAGTAATTATTGTCAGTGTTGCTGTGGTTTCCTCAAAAATAACAAGACCAATTAATGATTTGATATGTGCGGTTGAAAGATTATCAATAAATGATTATTCAACATCGGTAAAAATCAAATCCAATGATGAAATCGGTATACTCGCAAGACAATTTAATATAATGATTGAAGCCATACGTTTCAATAATCTGAATCTCGAGAATTTAATTAATCTACGGACTAATGAGCTTTCACATGAAAAAGAAAAGTCCGAAATGCTGCTGTTGAATATTCTACCTTTAAAAATCGCTGACCGATTAAAAGCATCTGACGATATAATTGCTGATCACTATGATAATGTCGCTGTAGTCTTTGTTGATGTCGTTGGATTTTCGACGTATTCAAATAAAACTGAACCACAGGTAGTAGTGACATTTCTGAATAGCCTATTCCAGATTCTTGATAACCTGAATGATAAATATGGTCTCGAAAAAATTAAAACTATCGGCGATGCCTATATGGCTGCCGGTGGGGTTCCAGAAGTTCATAG
>CAYLTM010000172.1:0-4668 GCA_964386495.1 uncultured Leptospirales bacterium | reverse complement strand
GAAAACACAGCAAGGTTCTGTATTGACGCTTTAAAAGAACTTTATAGGTTTAATTCAGAAAACAATGTTTCATTTGATATCCGTATTGGCTTTCACATTGGTTCTTTAATAGCGGGTATAATCGGAAAGAAAAAATTTATATATGATCTTTGGGGAGATACAGTTAATGTGGCTAGCAGAATGGAATCCCATGGTATACCAGGCAAAATACAAGTCACTGAAGCAGTGAAAATATGTCTTGAAGAAAAATTCATTTTTGAAGAGAGAGAAATCATCAAAATAAAAAACATTGGTGAAATGAAGACATACTTCCTTACCGGTGAAAAATAGTGGTATGAAGCTTGTGGACTGCTGGTTTAGATTTGTTGTAAAATACTTGAAAATTTTCCATGGGAACCTTTTTCGAAATATAATTCAACAGCTTCTCTTAGATTAACTAACGCTTTATTACTACTTTCGCCAAAAGAAATGATATCAAATTATTTAATATTGTCAAGAGAAAAAAATTCCTCGCTATTTTGAAAAGGGACTCTCTGGGAAAGTGGTCTCATGCCCTCATCCGCACTACTGCACACCTTCTCCCAACGCAAGGCTGGGAGAAGGTTTCTTTATGAAAAATATTTTTCTTACGAAGCCTTCGTCCGATTAACAAATGGGTGAAGGGATGGGGCAGAAAAAATCTATTTCACCCGCATGATCCACACAACTGACATGTTCACAGGACGGGTCTCGGTGCCAAAGTTTCCATTTGTAGCTGAACCAGTCGAGTATTCGGATATTAATGAATTGCTTTTCACAACACCAACACTCGAACCACCAGTATTATTATAATAAGAAGTTCCTACTACATGAATATGATCTTGAAACATATGATCCTGTCCCACTCCCGAAGTAGTACCGCCTCTTAAAAACATTGTATATTTCCCTGATAGGTTCGGCGAATTCACTCCAGCGGATGCACCATTCAAATTCGGTATGGTCTGTCCATTAAGCACGCTTGCTGAATCGCTTAAAACCTGACCATTACATTCAACCCAGCCGTCCGGAAGTGATGGAATTCCGGCGCCCATATTTTTGTGCCATGCGACGATTGATCCAACAGGCGGCTGGATGGCGGAGAAATTATTGAATGCGGAATATATCGTGTCAAAGTTTTCGTTCATAGATTTCGCGGATATGACATCGCCGTCTATGAAAGTGTAAGGCTTTGTGACAGCAAACAATACAGCGGATGAAATAATCAGCGACAGCGCCATTCCCGCGACGACGTTTAACTTTGAGAAAAGTTTAATTTTTCCGCTCGTTTCAAGATTCGCTATTTTTTGTTTAGAATCAATAATTTCTTTTTTAGACTCCTCAACCTCTCTCTGAAGAAGTTCAATTTTTTCTATAAGTTCTTTATTCATAATGGTGCCTCTTGTTATAATATTTATTCAAAAAACTTTACTGCCCTCATCCGTGCTATTATTTGACAAACTAATAAACCGCCATGCATTTTCTTACTTTTTAAAGAACGGGGAAAGGTTTTTTCTACGTAAAAGACTTTTTCTGCGAAACCCCTTGTTAAAGGGGTGGCTCGGAGTGCGGGGATTACTTCGCCCATTTACTCTGACCAAAAATACCCTTACCCCAAACCGACGATGCTGTATCTGGTGTTTGAGAAACAGTGCTGGCTTCCGATGTACTTGTACTGGCTGGGTCGTTTTCATTGATTTCATTGACTGAGAATGATGAGTTTGGCACACAACTGTATAAAAAAGTTATAATTGTAATTATTAGAAATGCGGTTGTAAGAATTAGGGTTTTATGAAGGAACAGTTTGACCTGCCCGCCCCCAGTACAAATTTGCATACATATGGTTCTCCTTATCGGTAAAATCTATACTTTTTTAATAATTCATAAATGACGTATTTGAATAGTTACAGTGAATATTTATTATTGTTATTTTTTTGTCAAGTGAAAATCATTTTTGCTTTTCGAGAAAATTATTTTAAAAGTAGAACTATAATATTACTTGCAAAAAAATCAGAGGTTAAGATGCTGTCAAATTATCTGAGAGGAAGACTCTAATTAAAAATCACACTTTGTATATTAATGGATATTCTAGTAAATCTCTTGAAGAGAAGTATTAGAATCTCTGTAAAAGAGTGTAGTGTTGTTAATAAGTAAGCCATCAATATATTCCTGTTTATAATGGAATGCGTTGACGGCTTTTTTTATGCTCAAAAATTATGATGTAAAATATTATTATGAGATGTATATTCAAGGAGAAATGCTGTTATGAAAAAAATATTTTTGATTATAATAACCTTTACTATTTCGGTAATATATTATAATGATTTGTTTTCCTTGACAACCTCAGAAACAAATCCAACAAAGTATTCTGAACTTTGGGGTTACTTAATGAAAGGTGAAGAGGTTTTTTTAAGATCCGAAATGCCAGTAACCGACATTGGATATTTCTCTGCTGGTATAAACTCCTTTGGGAATTTTCAAAATAATTTAACAAAAAATGATATTAAGAATTTTCGTGGAAAAGTTCATCTTGTTGTTGCTGAGCTAGGTAATCATAGTCTTACGCATTTTTTATTGAACCCAAAATATGAGTTAAGAGATCAATTGATATCAGATATCTATTTAGCTTCCGAAAATTTTGATGGAGTTCAAATAGATTTTGAAAAAGTTCTTTCTAAAGATGGAGATAATTTTTTGGAATTTCTAACTTTGCTAAAAAAACAATTAAAGGGTAAATGTCTCAGTGTTGCTGTTCCTGCAAGAAAACGGTTTATTAAAGATGCCTATGATTATGAAAGATTGGGAGTCATAGCCGACAGAATTATTATTATGGCATATGATGAACACTGGAGTACCAGTGAACCTGGTCCGATAGCCTCATATGACTGGTGCAGAGATGTAATGAATTATGCATTGATTAAAATTGATAAGGAAAAGATTGTTATGGGTATTCCTTTTTATGGTCGTTCATGGGTAAATAAAAAGTATAATAGAGCCTATAAGTTTATTGATACTGAAAAAATACTAAATAATATCAATCCTGAAATTAATTATACTGTAGATGGAATGCCTTTCTTTATTTACGACTCTTCTGTTACTGTAACATATTACTTTGAAAATGCCAAAACTATTAGGTCTAAACTTCAACTATATCAAGGAAGCTCAATTAATAAAGTAGCTTTTTGGAGAATATCGCAAGAGGATCCCGATGTATGGAATATTTTTAATTAAAATATATGTTTAGTTCTTGGTGAATAATTCCAGGTTGTAGTTATTCACCAGAAACTATATAGGAGTATTAATGAATAGGGCTATTATTTTTGATAGAGATGGAACCCTTATTAGGGATGCAGGGTATATCAAAAATTTCAAATCGGTTGTTTTTTACAATATTGATTTTGATCTTATGAAATTGCTGAACAGTAGCTTTCTTTTTTTTATTGTCAGCAATCAGTCAGGTATTGGGAAAGGCTTGATAACTGCGGATGATGTTGTTAATGTTAATAATCATATCGTGAAATATTTTGAAGATCATGGTATTTGTTTTTCAGATGTCTTTTACTGCCCCCATAATGACAGTGATTTCTGCGGCTGCAGGAAACCTCATCGATATTTTCTGGATATCATTTCTCAGAAATTTAATGTTGATTTATCGAAGTCTTTTGTTATTGGTGATCATCCATCAGATATTGTTTTTGCAGAAAGAGGCGGCACAATAGGTATCTATCTGTTGTCTGGTCATGGTAGAAGACATTTTGATGATATGCGAAATTTATGTATGCGTGATTTTCTGGTGAAAAATAATCTTAATGCCGCTTTGAAATATATTGCTTCTATTAAATAATGATAATCGCTATGGATTTCATGCGGTGTTTTGTTTTCCTGGTTTTATCCAGAAAATGCTCCAAATCACCCCTGTTTCAACATCATCCCTGCGAATATCCCAGTCTGAGTCTGCGTAGTTAAGCAGAATTGTGTCCAGAAAAAGGTCGATAGCTTTAGATAGAAGCAAAGACACAGACTCCTTGAAAAACTTCCTCATATCAGTAAAAAACTCATAATCGACATCCTCAAAGTAAACAGTCAACGTATCCCAATTCTTGTCAGGGTCAATTTCCTGATATTTAACCGCCCGAAACTTTTTCGCGGAATATTTCCCGTCTTTCATAATTTTTCGCAGCAGAAGAGCAACAATCTCATTGACCGGCAATTTACTGACTTCCGAAAAATTCTCAAGTAAAGATAATTTTCCAATGTTGATATTAACAGACGATTTAATCATAATGATCTCCAATTTCGATTGATTTAGAGAGCCAGTAAAATTTGAAGAATAAAGACCCTCTATTAATATATACGATGAAAAATTGCGAATGAAGAAAAAAAGTTATAATTTTTGAGGAAAATATGCAGAAAATTATTAAAAGTATGGGTACAAGAATACTAGTCAAATTATTATGTTAGCTTATATACTCAAAAGAAGAAAATAATATGAGTGGTTAATTCTGCGAAAAGAGTATGAGTGTAACAATCTTATTACCCTCACTAAAACAGGGTGTTGTCTCGTCTATTTCACTATCGAGCTTTCTTAACTTAATCCACATCCTCTTTTAACTTTTCAATCTCCGAAATTGAAAGATCGGTATATTTTGAAAT
>CAYLTM010000171.1:5023-8221 GCA_964386495.1 uncultured Leptospirales bacterium | reverse complement strand
ATCGAAAACGGTACATATAAAGCCGGTATCTTTTTTGCAGCTAGAACATTTATGATGAAACTCGGAATATCTCTTGCGAATTTAATATTCCCTTCTTTTTTACTTCTTGGTAAAACAGTTGATAATCCATTCGGTATCCGTGCTGCTGCATTTGCAGCGGTTATATTCTGTACCGTCTGATTCCTGCTTTTCATGCTTTATGATGAAAAATCTATAATTGCTACTTTAGCAAAAAAAGAAGATATTAAAGCATAAAGATTATTTTAAACAAATTATATTTTTTGCTGATTTATCCCGTGTTTATAACACGGGATTTTTTTTGCACGTCTATTAATGAGACATAATCACAAAAATAAAGGTGTCAGAGCAAATTGTGTCAGAGTAAATTGTGTCAGAGCAAATTGTGTCAGAGCAAATTGTGTTGAATTTTAACAATTGTATCCGTTCGTTTCGATACTATTGCTTCGCAATCACATTTCAACAGGCTCAATGCACCGCTCAACGAACGGATATTTCTGCAAAAAAATAAAATAATACTTGCAATATATGCATGCAACAAATAAGTTTGCGTAAATATGATTTAACTATATAACATTTTGAGAATCGAGTAAGTCATATCTGAGTAAAGAAATTATCCGGAGGTTATTATGAATTTACCTTTTAAAGTTGATCTTTCTGGAAAAACCGCTGTAGTTACCGGCGGCGGCGGTGTATTATGCGCGATGTTTGCAGAAGCTCTTGGCCAATGCGGCGCGAAAGTCGCTATTCTGGATTTAAGTCTTGAAAAGGCTCAGGCTGTAGCGAAAAAAATATCCAGTGATGGCGGTGTTGCCATTGGACTTGAGGCAAATGTGCTTAGCCGGGAAAGTCTGGCGAAAGCGGCTGAAGAAATATTTGTAAAATTCGGCGAGTGTGACATCTTGATTAATGGTGCCGGAGGAAATCATCCAAAGGGGACGACCAGTAAAGAATATTTTGAACTAAGTGACTTGGTAGATAAAAAAGATAATTTTGTTTCATTTTTTGATTTGGATATTGATGGTGTGAAATTTGTTTTTGACCTCAATTTTATTGGAACATTGCTGCCGACACAAATCTTTGCCATGAGTATGGCAAAAAAGCCCGGCAGTTGTATAATCAATATCTCGTCGATGAACGCGTTTACACCGCTTACTAGAATTCCAGCATATAGCGCGGCGAAAGCGGCTGTGAGTAATTTTACACAATGGTTGGCTGTCCATTTTTCAAAAGTTGGTATTAGGGTAAACGCGATCGCGCCTGGATTTTTCCTGACAGATCAAAACGCCAAATTGCTGAAGGATGATAAGGGGAATTATACTGAAAGAGCGGAGAAGATTCTTTCTATGACTCCGACCAGCCGCTTTGGAGAGGCCGATGAACTTTTGGGTACATTGCTGTGGTTGGCGGACACGAAATCTTCAGGTTTTGTTAATGGCATAGTTGTTCCGGTTGACGGCGGTTTTCAGGCTTACTCGGGTGTATGAAAAATAATATAACGGAGAAAATTATATGAAAATGTCATTCAGATGGTTTGGTGTAAATGATCCGATACCCTTACAGTATATTAGACAGATCCCTTCTGTAAAGAGTATTGTGTCGGCACTTTACGATGTTCCGGTTGGGGAAGTCTGGCCGCGTGATAAAATAAACAGTTTGAAAAATATTATAGCTAGTCATGGATTAGAATTTACAGTTATTGAAAGTATTCCTGTTCATGAAGATATTAAACTCGGGAGATCCACACGTGATCTTCTAATCGCTAACTATTGTAAAAGTATTGAGAATATGGGTGCTTGCGGTATTCCCATATTGTGTTATAATTTCATGCCGGTGTTTGACTGGACCAGGTCTAATCTTGCAATGAAGTTGGATGACGGTTCAACGGCATTGAGTTATGACGATCGTGATTTGAATAATATTAATCTGGATGACGGTACAAAAGACCTGCCTGGTTGGGCAGTCGGTTACAGTAGGGCGGAGTTAAAGGACTTAATGGACGCGTATAAAAATATAACAGAAGAAAATCTATGGGAGAATCTTTCATATTTTTTGAAAATTGTTGTACCGGTAGCTGAGAAAAACAATGTGCGAATGGGAATTCACCCTGACGATCCTCCATGGTCGATATTTGGTCTACCGCGTATTATGAAAGATGAAAAATCTCTTGAGCGGTTAATATGTATTGTCGATAGTACGTCGAATGGAGTAACTTTCTGCACTGGTTCACTTGGTCCTAATTCGTCTTTTGATATGTTAAGCGCTTTTAAAAAACTTACAGCGAAAAATCGTGTGCCTTTTGTTCATATGAGAAATATCAAGAGAACAGGCGAAAAGGGATTTTACGAGAGCAGCCACATTACTGAAAACGGCGATGTGGATATGTATAACATTATGAAGATTATTGTTGAGTCAGGTTTTGATGGAGCGGTGCGGCCGGATCATGGACGAATGATCTGGGGTGAAACCGGTAAGCCGGGCTATGGTTTGTACGACAGGGCTTTGGGTGCGATGTATCTCGCGGGTCTTTACGAAGGTATTAAAAAGAGCTGTTGATTATTTGCGGTTAAGAACAGTTTCGCCCTCGATTATTTCACCGTCAATTTCAAGACGCAGTGTGCGCTTTTCTTTTCGGAGTATGATGTCTCTTAACCAGCGAGTGGCGAAGAATCCCATTTCATACACGGAAAGATTCAGTGTTGTAATCAAAGGGCGAAAGTGCTGACGCATAACAGAGTTGTCGAATCCTGTAATTGATATATCTTTTGGAACTTTTTTACCAGCGGACTGTAGGCAGTTGATTATTCTTATCGCGAAAATATCATTGAAGCAGCAGATTCCGTCGCATTTTTCTTTTAGAAAGTAATCAACAATGTTTGAATTTATTTCATCGTATGAACTGACGTTTTTTACTGAAAGCGTGGAGATGTTCATTCCAGCGTCGTAGCATGCAGACATGTATCCTTTGAAGCGGTCCTGGTTAACTGATTTTGTACTCCATCCAAGGTATCCGATTTTTTTATGTCCGTTATCGATCAGCAGTTTTGTAAGACTTTCCATTCCGCGAAAATTATTCAGTGATACATAATTTTCGCAGCCGTCCATTCTGTTTAAAAATATGTACGGAATGTTTATATCTATAAGTTCTTTTTGTTTTTGCATTTCTGTTTCACCAAAGGC
>CAYLTM010000171.1:1799-5013 GCA_964386495.1 uncultured Leptospirales bacterium | reverse complement strand
ATAAAGGTAGTCAGTGGTTTTAAGATTGAAATCGGTAAAGGTTGTCACTTCAACATTTTTTTTCTCTTTGCTGAAAGTATTGTGAATGGCTTCGTAGAGTTCACCGATTTCAAAAAAGGGATTCCATGAAGTTTCGCTTTTATCAGGTATAACAACCAGGAAGGACAGAGTTGCCCTCGCGATTGGTTTTTTACGTTTTTTCAAAGTGAAGTTGTATTTCTTCGCTGTTTTCAGGACAGTATTTCTCGTTTCAGAGGATATGCCGGGTTCGTCATTAAGTACGCGGGATATTGTGCTTCCGGAAACGCCGCATAGTTCCGCAAGCTCATCGAGTGTATTTATTGTTTGAGCCATGATTACGCCTCTGTATTAGTTATATAGAGTTATATAGGAGTCAACTGTGTCTGATGCTTGAAATAATGCAATTAAAAAATTACTTGCAATAATTGCATGCAAAAGAAAATATTGCGTATAATTCATTTATGTCTTTGTAATATATTTAGAAAAAATAATCAAATGAGAGGTTGAATATGATTCATTGGATTAAAGAAAAAGCTGCCCGTGCCGCCATGGATATTTACTGGAAATCTCAAAATAGTAAAAAAAGAAAAAAACAATTAAAAGCTGCCGGAATGCTGAATAGTGATCCGCAGTTTCATACTGTTAGTTATTTGGAAGAAAAGATAGAACGAGATCGTGGTATCGAGTTTGTTGATGCCAAGAACGTTTCTGTAACGGTCGATGTAATCTCCAATAACGTTCTTAGAGTGTGCTGTCGTCCGAATGGTAAAAGCCGTCTCCAGAAAACATGGACTGTTTCCGGGAATAAACAGAGTATCTCGGCTGAAGGCAGATGTCGTGATGACTATTCAATATTTGATAAGACGGAATTTTCTGTAGTGTCCGGGAATACCAATGTGCGTGTTCGAACCGAGAAGGTTGATGCTGTGATATCTTTGAATCCTTTCCGTCTAGATTGGTATGATTCAGCTGGTAAAAAATTTGCATCTGATGACGCTAAGACTGCCTGCCAGTATAGTTCCGGTGATTCAAGAGTCAGACATACGGTTAAGCTGAATCCGCAAGCATCATTATATGGCTTCGGCGAAAAAGCCGGCGCGTTAAATAAAATCGGCCGGAAAATGTTGATGATGAATGTTGATGTTATGGGGTACAACGCGAAAAAACAGGATCCCATGTATAAGCATATTCCTTTTTACATAAATCTGAATGATGACGGATGCGCGTGGGGAATTTTTTATGATAACCTTTCCATGTCGGAATTTGATGTTGGTAAAAAAAACCGTAATCAGATTATTTTCTCGGCTGATGACGGTGATATCGATTATTATATGATTTATGGACCGTCGATAGCCGAGGTTGTTCGTGGATATGCCGCTCTGACCGGGCACATGATTATGCAGCCCAAGTGGTCTCTTGGATATCTGGGATCAACGATGACCTATACTGAAAGTGAAAACGCTCAGGAAGAGCTTAGGCAATTTGCGGATCTTTGTGCTGAACATGAAATCCCATGTGATCTCTTTCATCTGTCATCCGGTTATACTTCCGGCGCGGAAAATAAACGTTATGTTTTTAATTGGAACTCCTCGAAAATTTCTTCACCGAAAGATATGGTTAATTACTTTCATAATAACGGCATCAAAATTTCCGCAAATATTAAACCCTGTCTTCTAACGACTCATCCGCGTTTTAAGGAAGTGAACAGTTTCAAAGGATTCATTCGTGAGGCGAAAAGCGAAAGTCCTCATATCACTCCATTCTGGGGAGGTGAAGGTGCGTATTTGGATTTTACTAATGAGAATACACGCAGCTGGTGGAAAAGTAATATTAAAGAACACCTGCTTAGTTACGGTATCGATTCAACATGGAACGATAATAACGAATATGAAATATGGGACAATGGCTGCCGTTGTTCCGGATTCGGTGAAGAGCTATCGGTGAATCAGATTAGACCCATACAGACATTGCTGATGACTAAAACCAGTCTTGAAATTCAGCAGGAACTTAATCCCGATAAACGTCAATATGCAATATGCCGATCCGGATGTCCCGGAATTCAGCGTTACGCGCAGACTTGGACTGGTGACAATTTTACATCGTGGGAAAGTTTAAAATACAATATACCGATGGCTCTGGGATTAAGTCTTTCCGGAGTTTCAAATATCGGGCATGATGTTGGAGGTTTCTATGGATTTAAACCATCGCCGGAACTTTTTCTTCGATGGGTACAAAGCGGAATCATGAATCCCCGTTTTACAATACATTCATGGCACATTGATAAAACTGTTAATGAACCATGGATGTTTCCAGAGATATTGTCGATGATACGGGATACTATAAAATTCAGGTACCGGCTGATTCCGTATTTTTATTCAATTATGCACGGCTGCTGCATTACCGGCGATCCTATTCTGCGTCCTTTAATTTATGAATTTCAGAATGATGTTAACACCCGGAATTTATCATTTGAATATTTATATGGTTCACATTTATTGGCAGCCCCCGTGTATAAAAAAAGTCAGCGAAAAAGAAAAATATATCTGCCGGCTGGAGTTGAATGGATAGATTACTATACCGGTCAGCACTATAACGGCGGTACTCATATACAGGTTGATGCTCCGCTTAACAGGATTCCTCTTATGGTTCGTGAAGGGGGGATTATTACGCTTGGGAAAAGTATGAAATTCGTTGGCGCGGAGGCTGATGATTATCGACAGATTTTACTTTATCCTAAAACCGGCGAGTCTGAGAGCGAATTCATTATGTACGATGACGATGGCGAGTCTATGCGATACCTTCGCGGTGCGATAACGAGAAGTTGTATCAAAATGTCGTCAACGGAAAATACCGTTCACGCGGACATACATTCTGAAGGTGATTATACTTTGCCGTATAAAAATCTTGAACTGCTGCTGACTGTTGGTGATGACAGGTCGCTCTCTTCAAATTTACGTGTCATAGATAAAGGTAAGGATGCCTTAGGCAGAATTTTTATCACTGTTGTATTGAGAGAGGATTAATCTAATGAAACCTTTTATTCATGAAAATTTCCTTCTACAGAATAATTACGCGCGGAAGCTTTATTTTGATTATGCGTCTGAAATGCCGATTTATGATTACCACAATCATCTTTGTCCTAAAGATATTGCTGATAACAGGAAAAGGTTGTGATGCAAATACATCTTCAACG
>CAYLTM010000171.1:0-1789 GCA_964386495.1 uncultured Leptospirales bacterium | reverse complement strand
ACAGGAAATTCAATAACCTTACAGAATTGTGGTTGTCGGCCGATCACTACAAATGGAGAGCGATGCGTTCAAATGGTATAGATGAAAAATTCATTACCGGTGATGCTTCCGATTATGAAAAATTTCTTAAATGGGCAGAGACTGTTCCGCAAACATTGCGTAATCCCCTTTACCATTGGACACACATGGAACTGAAAAATTATTTTGGAATTGATGACCGTCTGTTATCCGCTGAAACGGCTGAAGGTATATATTCTGAATGTTCGAAAATGTTGTCTTCTGACGATTTTTCAGCACGTGCACTTCTGATGAGAATGAATGTCAAAGTGTTGTGCACTGACGATCCGACGGATTCCTGTGAGCATCATAAATTTTTACAGAAAGATTTCCCGGAAATTACGATTGTTCCGACATTTCGTCCTGATAAAATATTTGCTGTCGCAAATACTGAAAATTTTAATGATTATGTTGATGTGTTGTCTGCCGCTTCTGGTATTACGATATCTTCCTATGATGACCTGTTGGCGGCTTATGATAAACGCCATCTGTCTTTTCATGAAATAGGCTGCCGTCTTTCTGATCATGGTTTAGCGGAACCTTACTCCAATGATTTTTCACTGGAAGAAATAAGGGGGATTTTCAAATCACTTCGCGGCGGAAATTTCTGTTCACAGGAGGATGCTGATCGCTTTAAATCTGCTCTACTTTATGAATTCGCGTTAATGAATTATAACCGTAGCTGGACAATGCAGCTGCATATCGGTCCCTTGAGGAATAATAACAGCCGGATGTTCAGTCAGATAGGCGGGGACTGTGGATGTGATTCTATGGATGATCGACCTCTCGCAATAAAGCTTGTCAAATTTCTGGACCGGCTGAATACGGATGACAGGCTGCCGAAAATAATTTTGTATAATCTCAATTCATCATTCAATGATGTTTTTCTTGCTATTGCCGGTAGTTTTCAGAATAGCTCTATTCCAGGGAAAATTCAGCATGGACCTGGCTGGTGGTTTTTAGATCAGAAGGATGGTATGGAAAATCAGATGAACACTTTGTCTGCATATGGGTTATTATCAAGGTTTACCGGAATGGTAACAGATTCCAGAAGTCTTTTGTCTTTTACACGTCATGAATATTTTCGTAGAATATTATGCAATATTCTGGGTAATGATATGTCAAACGGGCTGATTCCCGAAGATATAACGATGATCGGTCAAATGGTTAAAAATATCTGTTATAATAACGCGTTTAAATATTTTGATATTCCGAATGTTAATTCGTAATCGACTGGTAGTTTCGTGAAACGATGTATAATCAGAATTAAAAAAAGTTAATTACCCAGTACAAAATAAACAAACTAATTTACTGGAAAAAATAAATTTGGAGAAACTTTAATGGAAATTAAAAATGAAAAATCTTGTCGTTGGGATGCTATATCGCTTGGAGAGGTAATGCTTCGTCTTGACCCCGGAGATATGAGGGTGAGAACAGCTAGAAATTTCGCGGTATGGGAAGGCGGCGGGGAATATAATGTTGCCCGTGGTCTTAAAAAATGCTTTGGTATGAGGACAGCAGTTGTCACAGCTCTGGTTGAAAACGATATCGGTTATCTTATTAATGATCTCATTTGTCAGGGTGGTGTTGACACGCGCTCTATTAAATGGCTTCCGTTTGACGGAACTGGAACCGCCGCTAGAAACGGGTTGAATTTTACAGAACGCGGTTTTGGTATAAGGGGAGCCCGCGGTGTATCGGATAGGGGGCATACCGCTGTTTCAAAAATGAA
>CAYLTM010000170.1:7596-8284 GCA_964386495.1 uncultured Leptospirales bacterium | reverse complement strand
ATATTATAGCACATTTGTTCAGATAATTATTAAAAAAATGGTGTCAGAGACATTAATTAATGGTGCCAGAGTACATATTTTACCCAATAAAAAACCCCCGACAATTGCCGAGGGTTTTTTTGGTATATATATAAAGGACGATGAATTACATCATTCCGCCCATTCCACCCATACCGCCCATTCCGCCGCCCATTTGCGGAGAAGAGTCTTTCTTGTCCGGAGCGTCAGTAATCAACACTTCAGTAGTAGAAAGCATTCCCGCAACCGAAGCCGCGTTCTGTAGAGCTGAACGTACAACCTTCGCAGGGTCAATAATACCGGCAGCGATTAAATCTTCCCAGATAAGGTCGTTCGCGTTAAATCCGATGCCGGGTTTTTCAGATTTAGCTTTTTCAACTATTACTGAACCTTCAACACCAGCGTTTACCGCGATCTGTTTCATCGGAGCTTCTACAGCTTTACAGATAATCATCGCGCCAAGTTTTTCGTCGCCACTAAGAGAATCAACAACCTTCTGAACAGCTTTCTGAGAGCTAAGAAGTGTAAGTCCGCCACCCGGGATAACACCTTCTTCAACCGCAGATCTTGTTGCAGATAAAGCGTCTTCAACTCTAGCTTTCTTTTCTTTAAGCTCAACTTCAGTAGCCGCGCCGACATGAATAACAGCTACGCCGCCAACAAGTTTAGC
>CAYLTM010000170.1:3857-7586 GCA_964386495.1 uncultured Leptospirales bacterium | reverse complement strand
AGTCTTTCCTGAAGTTTTTCTCTATCGTAATCAGAAGTTGTGTCTTCAACCTGTTTTTTAATCTGTTTGATTCTATCCTGAACTTCTTTAGGTTTGCCGTTACCTTCGATAACAGTTGTGTTTTCTTTATCGACAAGAATTTTTTTAGCAACACCAAGATCTTCAATAGAAACACTGTCAAGTTTTCTACCAAGTTCTTCAGCAATTACCTGTCCACCAGTAAGAATCGCGATATCTTCCATCATCGATTTTCTTCTGTCGCCGAAACCTGGAGCCTTAACAGCTACGCAATTAATTGTTTTTCTAAGAGTGTTTACAACGATAGTCGCAAGGGCTTCGCCTTCAACGTCTTCAGCGATTATCAATAGTGGTCTGCCGGATTGCGCAACTTTTTCAAGAACCGGTAAAAGATCCTTCATAGAAGATATCTTTTTGTCATAAAGAAGTATGAAAGCGTTTTCTAAAGTCGCTGTCATGTTTTCCGCGTCAGTCGCCATGTAAGGTGAGATGTATCCTCTGTCGAACTGCATACCTTCAACAACTTCAAGATGAGTTTCGATAGATTTTGCTTCTTCAACAGTTATTACACCGTCTTTGCCGACTTTTTCCATCGCTTCAGCAATAAGATTACCGATTTCCATGTCGTTGTTAGCTGAAATTGCTGCTACCTGTGCGATTTCTTTTTTATCTTTGATTTCTCTTGCAGAAGATCCGATAAATTTTACAGCAGCTTCAACGGCTTTTTCAATACCTTTCTTGATGCTCATTGGATTAGCACCGGCTGTAACATTCTTCATACATTCTTTGTAGATTGCTGCCGCAAGAACAGTCGCTGTTGTTGTTCCGTCACCGGCAACATCGTTAGTCTTTGTCGCAACTTCTTTAACCATCTGCGCACCCATGTTTTCAAATGGATCGTCAAGTTCAATTTCTTTCGCTACAGTAACACCATCTTTAGTGATTGTCGGTGATCCGTATTTTTTATCGATTACAACATTTCTTCCACGTGGTCCAAGAGTAACCTGAACAGCGTTAGCAAGTTTAACAACACCTTCGTATATTGCTTTTCTAGCTTCTTCATCATATTTCAAAATCTTTGCCATGTTTTCCTCTTTCCTTTATTTTATAGATTATTATTGATATTAAGAAACGATCGCTAATACATCGTTTTCTCTAACAATTAAATATTCTTTACCATCTTGTTTCACTTCAGTACCAGCATACTTTCCATAAAGTACAATATCGCCTGCTTTAACTTCTAATGGAACAAGCTTTCCGTCTTCATATTTTCCGCTGCCTACTGCAACGATCTTTCCCTGCTGCGGTTTTTCTTTTGCAGTGTCAGGAATGAATAGTGTTCCTTTTTTCTGGATTTCTTCTTCCAAAACTTCAATCAATACTCTGTCGCCTAATGGTTTAATAGCCACGGTAATCCTCCTTAAAAGATAAAAATTTATTAATATTTTGTAATTTTATTAATATTTACATTTTTGTTAGCACTCGCCTTGATGAGTGCTAACAATTACTATATAATTATAAAGCCTTTCATCGGCAACAATTTTTTTTAAAAAACACAATTTTTTTAGTAATTTTGTTCGAAGGCATATCTCAAGCCTGCGATAGGAAGTCAGTAAGGTTTAATTTTAGAGTAAAAATTTATTTTTAGTGTTTTATTCGTTTTTTCTTTCTTTTTTTGTTTCTTTCCAAGTTATTTCCCACTTTATCTCATTTTCGGATTGTTTTTTTATCAGAAACCAATTATTCATTGAATAATTAAGTATATCAAAATGTAAAAAAAGTGAATCAAGAAAAAGATCAATAGCTTTTGATAGAAGGAATGATACGGAAAATTTAAAAAACTTACGCATATCAAAAAAACATTCATAATCAACACTATCGAAATAAACAGTCTGAATCTTCCAATTCCTGCGAGGATCAAACTTTTGATATTTAACAGTTTCCAGTGTTTTTATGCAAAGCTTACCGCTTTTCTGCATTTTTTGCAGAAGCATTGTAATCAGCGTGTTAACATCAAAACCAGAATCGCGCGAAACATTTTCCAGCAATAGGAGCTTGTCCATATTAATATTTAGTGAAGTTTTCAGAAAATTACTCATTTTATTTTCTCCATATTATATATAAAAAGGGATTATTTTCGAAAAAAAATTCCCCCTATTAATATATACGATTCAAAATGCGAAATTAAAAAAATTTTTGCAGAATTTTAAAAAATTTTTTAATTATATTGATCAAACAAAATACTTGACGAAATATCACAATGTTTTTTCATTTCATTAAGTGTTCTCTTTCAACAATAGGATTTCAATTAGTCACTAAATTTTAATAATTTGGAGAAAATTTATGCCGGCAGATGATTTTTTTAACGCGTTAATCCTTGTACAGAACTGGGGTAATAGTGTAGAACTAGAAAAGATAATGAATAATAATAAACACATAATATCATTATATCACATGATGGGTGAAGCGAGCTATCTGCTGGATACTAATTTTGACGATAAAAACCAATTGTCTGAATTTATTAATCATCTGAAAGGGTATAAACTGGAGGGAAATGTTCCAGCTGTTATAAAACTCCAGACGCAAAAAATTATAGACATACATAAACAGAAATCAAATTTTACTTTGAGAGATTACATTAACGATAAGCGTCATTTCCACTTTTTCACATATGTGGATAATACCGGTTCTGATGACGAAGTGATAAACTTTGCGTCCGAAAATGAGAATATTTATTCTGTACTGCACATACAGGGTCCACACTCGTTTGTTATGGAAATTATGACCAGCGATTACAACAGTTATAAAACAATTCTCAGCAAAATGAAACAGCTGAAAAGCGTGAAACAGATAATTACTCAGGAAGTTATTAAGGTTATCAAATACCGTAATCAGGCGATCGACGAAATGGGTTCGCTAATATATCCACTAAATGATATAAGAGAGATGTTTACAATCTAGATGAAAAATTTATTAATTGTTTTATTATTTTTTGTTTTATTAACAGGCTGTAAGTCTTTTATTACCGAGGAGCAAATAGAAGCTCTCAAGGTTTATGAGCCTTACACCTACACCTTAAAAGATGATATTGCCGTAAATGGCACTGTCCGTCTAAAAAAAGGGACTGATGTTAAAATTTATCTTATAGGTACCGAAGATTTTGTGAAAGTGTACGCCTATCCGGTTGAACATTCATTTCTAAAATCCAGAAGATCCCTATTGATTTATGTATTTGAAGACGACTTCGAAAACAAAAAATACACAGAGACGCAATTTGAAGAAAAAATGTCAAAAATTATTGAAAGAAAAAAATAGAGGTGCTTTATGTTTTCTGGAGCTTATACAGCGTTAATTACGCCATTTAAAGATGATAAGGTTGATTTCGCAGCGCTTGAAAAAATTGTTGAAATGCAGATTAAGAACGGCATCACAGGTCTAGTTCCTGTTGGAACTACTGGAGAAACACCTACACTTAGTCATGAAGAACATATAGAAGTTGTTAAAAAAGTTATACAGTTCGCGAATAAACGTGTGCAAATTATCGCCGGTGCGGGATCTAACTGTACAGACGAAGCCATACTTCTGTCAAAAAAAGCTGAAGCTGCCGGAGCGGACGGTGTGTTGTTGGTAAATCCTTATTACAACAGACCACCACAAAGAGCACTGATAGCACATTTTGAAAAAATCGCGAAATCAATCGGCATCTCTGTT
>CAYLTM010000170.1:1024-3847 GCA_964386495.1 uncultured Leptospirales bacterium | reverse complement strand
ATTCCCGGTCGCACAGGCGTGAATTTTGAGCCTGAAAATGTTCTTCGTCTGCTGGATCTCGCACCGAACATAGTCGCTATGAAGGAAGCTTCCGGCGACATTAACCAGATGATGAAGCTCATCGAACTCTGCGGTGACAGACTAAATGTGTTATCGGGTGACGACAATCTTGTTCTTCCTTTGATGGCTGTCGGCGGCAAAGGTGTTATTTCTGTTCTTTCCAATATTTTACCGGCAGATGTCGCTGGCATCGTGAAAAGTTTTCAGAGCGGTAATCTCGAACAGGCGAAAAAAGATTTCTATAGGATTCTTCCGATTTGCCGTTTAATGTTTATTGAAACTAATCCAATTCCTATAAAAGCTGTAATGTGTAAAGCCGGATGGTGCAGTGATGAAATACGTATGCCGTTAATGAAACTGTCCAATGAGAATCTTGATGTTATTATTTCCGCGTTAAAGAAAATTGGAGTCTCTATATGAAAATTGCTATTAATGGAATTTCCGGTCGAATGGGCAGGACAATTTATAAGATTTTGCTGCAAAGGGGGCATACAATTGCCGGCGGTTATGAAATCGAGAGTTCACCGTTTATCGGAAAGGATACCGGCGATTTATTGTTTGCGGAAAAGTCCGGCGTGTTAATCACCACGTTTGATAAAGCGGATTTCGCGAATGTTGACGCGATTATCGATTTTTCGGCACCTTCAGGCACGCTGAAACTTTTAAAGATTGCCGCCGAAAAAAATGTGCCGCTTGTAATAGGCACAACAGGTATTGACGATTCCGGCACGGAACAGATCCGTAACGCTTCGAAAGTAATCCCCATTGTGTATTCTTCAAATATGTCAACAGGTGTTAATATACTTTTCAAGCTGACTGAGTACGCGGCGAAATGTATTCCGGACGGCTATGATGTCGAGGTTATGGAAGCACATCACAAGATGAAAAAGGATTCACCTTCGGGTACCGCGAAAACCTTATTATCTATTATTAAGAAATCTATGGCACGTATAAAAAATCTCAAAGACGAATACCGTGGCGAGGGGATTCTTGGCGAGCGTAAAAACGATGAGCTGGGTGTTCAGGTTATTCGTGGCGGCGATATTGTTGGTGAGCATACAGTATTTTTCATCGGTAACGGCGAGCGTATTGAGATTACGCACCGAGCGACATCGCGCGATATTTTCGCGGATGGCTCTGTTAGAGCCGCTGAGTTTCTTAACGGCAAACCGGCAGGGTTATATGACACCTATAGTGTTTTAGGATTATAACAGTTTATGAGTAATTCTACAGGTAAAAAAGATGCTTATTCGCAGGATGATATAAAGGAGCTTCTTCAGGAGTACGAAGAAAATCCTTTTGATCCGGCTAAGAAATCCGCTGTAGATGTTATTCGAATTTTTTATAAAAATAATGTTTCTATATTGCCTGTGATATCTCGAAGAAATATTCTTATAGGTATAGTTACCAAAGAAGCCATAGTTTCTGAAATGAGCGATATTGAACGCACTAACCAAATGAAAATCGACAAGCTGATTACTAAAGTTGCGAAGAGGATGACTTTCGAGGAACTTCTGCCCTTTGTCGCGGACTGTAAATCTTTCACCGTAATAAATATTTTCGGTGAAGAGCAAAGGGAATGGAAACGCCTAGACCTATTAAACGCTGTTGATAATTCATCGTTGTCCGCCAAAGAAATTAAAACCGAGGTTGACCAGCAGAAAGAGGATCAGGTGATGGAATGGATGATATACCTCATTCTCGAACATCTGCCAAGACCGCTATATGCTATGAATGAGCGTGGTCACACAGTTTTTTATAATGGTCATTTCGAGGAGCTTTATCTGTCAGCGATGAATACTGATGATATAGATATTCCTTTTCTAGAAAAATCATTGAACGATCAGGATCGTAACGATTACTTTTATCCGGAAAATAATAAAACTGAAATGTATTTTTACAACAAGGATATGAAATTTTACTACGAAAAAATTCCAATGATCAATAAAGACAAAAAATGCGGGTATCTCATATACTGCAGTAAATATCTGAATGAGTCGATGAAAATTTTTAACAAGAATTCTTCAGAGGAGAACATTCCTTTCGAGGAACGTGTCGAGTCCATTGAAAGAGTAATCATCATTGACGAGCTGAAAAAGAATGAGAATGACATTGACAAAACCGCTCAAACCCTGAAAATCGCGAAATCACTTCTGTTAAAACGTATAAAAAAACTGGAAATTATTCTACAGACAGCTTAATCGTTATTAAGCTATCTGCAAAATTTATTAAACAACTAATTCAGGCTGACAATCGTTAACTGCCAGCCTGATCAGCATATTATTTATCAGCAAGAACCTCTTTGTAAGCGTTTAAATCCTTGTAGATTTCTTCTTTTAACGGATTACGTTTAGTTTTAACGATCATGTAGACATGATATACTATCAATGCGATATTCGACAACAATGACAACGCACTTACTATGAACAACGCTGTTTCATTATTCGACGACTTTACCGCGAACATTGATGTGTCAATAAATGCGGGAAATGTCATCGCGAACATTACCCATACTGCCAATGTATGTGCACGATGCTGAAGCCAAGCGCCTTTTTTGATAAAAAACGCCGGAATTGTGCAAGCAAGTAATAATGCGGCACCCGCATAAAACGCGTGATCCCCGATACAGTTGTATACATACGCGAAATTCCAAAGATCGTAAGGGATAATCCACATCCATAACTGATCCGGCCATAACATGTCCTTCTTTTTTCCTTTACTAACAATGATTCCTACCCATCCGGATATTGCCAGTACGTTTAA
>CAYLTM010000170.1:0-1014 GCA_964386495.1 uncultured Leptospirales bacterium | reverse complement strand
TTCCGGCTATACCATTCATAATGTTCCATGGACCACCGATGATATATACGCCATCGTGTATACCGGCTGATAAGCTATAGCATTGGAAATCCCGGGCAACGGCTTCTAAAATGTTAACTGCCAGCATAACCGCAGGAAACAGTAGAATGTATTTATTGCTGCTCCAACTTTTAATGTAGCGTATTCCCATTATTCCAAGGGTTATAAACAATACTGAATATACCTTTGCGTAATGAAACCATGTACCTACACTTGTACCGGCTGCGGCAGTGTGAGGCCATACCACGAATGTAAGAAATATCGGCAGTACCAGAAATAAACCAAGTGCGATCCATTTGTTCATTCGGGCGATTTCATTAATGATAATTAAACCCGCCAGAACAGCAAACCACATTAAGACTGTGTACCAGGGCAGTGCTTCAAAAAACATAAAATTTCTCCTGTTTGTTGTTATTCTTGATAACACTTGTTATGTTTAAAATTAACTTTGTCAAGCTTTTTAAAGATTTTCTTGCTCACTTTGTTATGGGGGGATTATATTTTATCTTTATTATTATGTTGCACGAAAAATCATTTTGTCCACAATTGTACAAATAAAAACGACTAAGGTTGTTTCCATTTGTGGTGAAAAGTCCATCAGGCACTTGTATTCGTTTCATAGTCTTCTGGCAGTTCACTTATTACCACCCAATGCAAAGGAAATTTCTGGAAATTTCTGATAAAATATACACACTCGGACACTAGAGCTTCAATAAAAGTTCTCTGGCACCTTTATTTGTGCTATTTCTTGCATTTTTATTCAAAAACATCAACTTTTTTTCTTAATTTTTGATTTTTCATCTTATATATTAATAGAGGGTTATTGTTCTGAAAATTTTGCCGGCTCTATATATTAATCTAAATCGGAGATATTTATGATTAAATCATCTGTTAATATCAACATTGAGAAATTATCTTTACTTGAAAGTTTTTCAGAAACGAATGAGTTGTCGGTTAGCGAAGTGGTCTCTCTTC
>CAYLTM010000169.1:2847-8293 GCA_964386495.1 uncultured Leptospirales bacterium | reverse complement strand
TCGGCTCAACTGCCGGTTTATTCTATGATGATAAATCAGCCCTGCCAGCAGTTTATTACTATTATAAGGTAGCCGGTTACAATACAAAACTTGATAGCGAATCTATACTATCGTTGGTAGGCGTAAAAGGTATTTGTGTTGAGGAGATGACAACTGTTAAAACAGGAATAGTCCTGAAGTTAATTCCTAAAAAAAGATTCAACTTGGGGCAGGAACAAATCGCAGAACCGGTACATTTAGTTGATATAACAAATGATTATTATATCTCAAAATTAGAAATTAGTTATAATAAATGGCGGGAAATACATAACTGGGCAAAACTGAATGGATATAGTTTTTCGAATATTACTTTCACAGGAACATGTGGAAGTGAAGATAATGGAGAGGAAACACAACCGGTTTGTTCTGTTAATTGGTTTGATGCTATTAAATGGTGTAATGCTTTATCAGAATATGAAAACTATACGCCATATTATTATGATAACGAGCTAACAACAAGTGTTTATAAAACAGGAAGCTCCACAGTTTATACAAAGTGGGACGAAGTAGACGGCTTTAGACTGCCGACTGAAGCGGAATGGGAAAACGCAGCACGAGGAAATTCCGTTAATATATATTTTTGGGGTAATGGGTATTACAAAGAAAATTTAACACCTTATTGCTGGTATTATGAAAACAGTTTTAATAAAACACAAATTGTTGGTGTAAAGAGCAGTAACGATTTTGGTCTTCATGATATATATGGAAATGCGCGGGAATGGTGCTTTGACTGGTATGATGTATATCCATATAGCGAAATAATAAATCCAACAGGTTCTACTGGCGGAACAGAGAAAGTTTTAAGGGGCGGTTCATATCTTTCATACTCTAATTCATTATCATCTGCATACAGGTTTAAGCTGCCGCCGCTTAGTTGTTATCCTAATAATGGTTTTAGAATAGTAAAAAAAAGGTAAGGAGAATATAATGAATATTGCGAAACTATCGGGTAAAATTATTTTTTTAATGTTTGTAATTATGATTTATAGTATCGATGTATTGTTTGCCGGTGTAAATAATGATGGGTCATTTTCCTATTCATACCCGATAAATATACCTGCCGGTCGAAGCGGGGTTCAGCCGCAAATTTCATTATCATACAGTTCTAATGCCGGTAATGGACTAGTCGGGTATGGATGGAACATCAGCGGATTAGGAAGTATTAAACGCGATTCCGGCAGTTCAATGCTTGAAACACAATATAGTATTAACGGTACCAGGTTAATATGGATAAGCGATGCAACCTATAAATCTTTTATAAATAATGATGCTATTTATACTTTTTCCGGCGGTGACTGGATTGAAAATAAACCTGATGGAACAAAATATATTTATGGTGAAAAATTGATGTCTTCCGATTTGGGAGTTAAAGAATGGGGGCTTTCCAAAGTTGTAGATATTTATGGAAATTACTATACCATTCAATACGAACAAGACGGCAATATGATGTATCCCAGAAGTATTGTATATACAGGGAATGATAATGAAGGTTATTGGGATGAAACAAGACGAAGAGCTGTAATATTTAATTATTCGGCGAGAACAGATATTGAACAATATAAATGTCCGGATATAGTAACCATGAACCGCCTTTTAACTAGCGTTGTCGTTGATGCAGGTTCAAAAGGAAATCCTTCTGAAAGTCGAGTTTGTTCTTATGATTTCGAATATGCAATACTCGAAGGAAAATCCACACTTAAGAAAATTAATGAGCGGGATGCTGCCGGAAATTTGGCGTTTTCACAAAGTTTTGATTGGATAACCCGGGTTGATTATGATAATTCATTTGGAACAAAAGAAATACAAAGTTCATTTGAATGGTCAAAATTCGAATCTTATAATGTAGATTATAAGAATTTTAATGATGGTGGATGGAAAGGAAAAAATATTCAAAACATTGATTTTAACGGCGATCGATATACAGATATTGTAGCCATCTATGCTAAAAATACTGTAGATAGTATAGTTGTTCTTTGGGAAAATAGTAAAAGCAATAATATATATTTGAATCCTCGAAGGATTGTTGTTGAAGGATTTCATGGCGACTTAGATTATATTTTCAATTTTGTGGATATAAATGGAGATAATTATCTTGATTTATTTGCATATAAAGATAAAGGCGGAAACATAGCTTGTTATGTTTATCGATATGACTATAGTAGTAATAAATATGTTTATGTTACAAGTTGGTTAGAAAACAAAGGGAGTCCAGACGTATATATACTGACAGGCGATGTAAATGGTGATGAAAGAACCGATATATCTGTTGTTTACAACAAAATGCCGAGTAGTCTTGTAAAAGTATATTCTTTTAATGAAAAATGTGAAGTAACTACATGGTCAAAAAACATGACACATCAACTGCAAAATTATGTATCGGATGATCGTTATTTATTAGAACCACTTACAAGTAAATACTATTATTATAGAGATGAGCCGGAAAATTACAGATATTCGATGGCTGACTTTGATGGTGATGGAAAAAGCGATATTCTACGATATTTCATTTGTAATGATAGTAATATTGCTAGAACCGGATTCGAGGTTTTCAGGATAGGTGTTGATAATGTATGTATTAAGACATTTAATACAGGCGGGCATTGGGATCTAGGATATGCAGGGACTTATGAAAATAATCCAAAATGGAGTTTTTCGCCGGTCGATATGAACGGTGACGGAAGAACAGATATTGTAGCCATAAATATGGGTCAAAATGGAGAGGATGACATAATAATTATGACATATATCTCAAAAGGAGATGGTACGTTCAAAGAAGTATACAAATATACAGAAGATTGTCAAAATGATGAATTTGATGTAGATCAGGGGAAATTTTCCTTCGGCGATTTTAACGGTGATGGGAATACCGATATTGCTGCCGCAACTTTTCGAGGTGGTTATAAGGATAGAATGATGAAGGTATATTATACTAACAACTTGGGTCAAATTGCTGAAATAAGAAAACACAAAGATCCTGACGAACCATATTATGATCCAGAGGATTTCGAACAATGGTTTATAGGAACAAATGATATAAATTCCGATGGACAACAGGATATTATTACTTATGGTTACAAAAAAGATGAATCTGGAGACTGGTTTTTTAAAGCATATTCACACAGACAGCCCAAGGCAAAAAAAGTATTAATGCAGACTATTAGAGAAAAAAATAATGTAACAACAATGGTTGGATATAACGTAAGACATGAAAACACAGCGGAATATCTTAATGCAGACAGCGGACTGAAAGTAGTGCCTGACCGTTACAGAAAAACTGTGGTTAATCTTCTAATCAGCAGTTATTCCCTTAATGATATAAAAAATGTCCCGGTAGCGAAGGAAACATATCTCTACTATGATTATAGTAAATATCGTAAAACAAGAGGAACCGTGCTTGAAAGGAGTATGCTTGGTTTTGAAACAATTACAGAATGGAGCAGTATTTCCGACACTAATATTCCAACGAAAACTATTAAGAATATAAAATACTGTACGAATCCTTATTTACCGGCAACGCCTGTAAAAATTGAAAACTATATAGATAATGCTCCGACACCGGAGAAAATAACTTACCATAATTATGAAATTCATCCAACAGGTTCATACCGAACAATAAGGCTAATGTCAAAGAATGAAGTAAACGCGCTGTATGGTGTAACGAGTACTGAAAGTTATACATATGATGAATATGGAAATGTAACACAACAGCTTAGTTACGCTAAAAAAGACAACGTTCCTCTGGGAGAAACATCTGAAACAAGCTGTATTTATACTTTTGATTATGCCAGATATCGAATGAATGTGCCGGCAAGAAAAACTGAGAAGTCCGGCACAACCTTATTAAGTGATACCGGCTACAATGAGTACATGCAGGGAAATAATACTGTAAGAGTAACAACGGTATATAATAGTGGTGGAAGCTCATATTTCTCGACAAAAAACATATTTGATAAATATGGCAATGTGATAGAAGCATATAATCCTAAAAATGCGGTTACAAGATATGAATACGACAGTGGATTTTTTCAATATCCGGTAAAGGTCGCAAACGAACTTGGACATTCGACAGAAACAACATACGATATGGTAACTGGAAACAAAGTATCGCAAACAGGACCAAACGGATATAGACTGAATTATACTTATGATAATCTTGGAAGACAATTGAATATTACTGATAAAAACGGAAAGGTGCTTTGTGAAAACACATATGAGGGAATGACAAAGAAAACCGAAACTATACACAGTTATAATAATTCTACTGGAGCGGAGAATAACAAGTCAGTGAAAACCGAATATCTGGATTCATTCGGAAGAGCATATAGGACAGAGCAGAATTATTATTCTGCCGCTAACATGAATATAGTTCAGGCGGTGGATATAGAATATGGAATGAACGGTAAAGTGAAAGCTAAAACATTGCCGTATATTAAAGATGTTGATGACCCAACCGGGAAAAGGGTATCGTACACATACGATAAATATGACAGAGTAACAAAAATAGTTAATCCCGATACCAGGTATAAATCACTAGAGTATTCTCTTGAAGGCGAAGGAGCAAATACATATTCTGTATTAAAGGAAACGACCGGCAAAACAGGGGAAACCGATAAAATCAGCACAACAACAAAAAAGAAACTGGATTCAAGCGAAATGAAAAAAACTGATCCTGCCGGTAATCTGCTTGTATACCAATATTCAAAAAACGGATATTTAACAGCTGTTACGGGACCGGACGGGAAAACAACAACGATAGATTACGACTTTTTCGGCAGGAAGACCTCTGTGAAAGATCCAAATGCCGGAATTTACAGCTACGAATATGATGTTTGCGGAAACACTATTCAACAAAAAGACGCTAACGGCAATGTAATATCAATGGAATTTGACACACTAGATCGTATAAAAAGAGCATATTACAATAAAAGTGGAGACAATCCAAAAGCGGATGTGGAATACTTTTATGATCAGGGTAGCAGTAAAGGGCTTTTAACACTGGTTAAAGACAATGAAGTAGGAGAATACAAATATATTTATGATGAAAAAGGAAATGCCACGGTAATAGATAAAAAAATCAATGGGCGGAGCTATAAATTTGCCATGGATTACGATACTGCCGGAAGGGTAACAGCAATAACATATCCTGATAAAACAGTCATAACACGCGAATATTCAGATGCGGAGTTTCTGAGTGCGGTGAAATGGGGCGGACACGCGCTGGTGAAATACGGAAAATTCAAGATAGACGCGCAAACGAATATTGTAAGTAACCCGAAAAATCTGAACAAGATATACCGTGTGACAGGAGATGATGTAGAAACAGAAATCGAATATGACACACTGACGCAGAAACCGCTTGGAGTAAAATCGGTACATTATAAAAAAGATAAAGACGGCAACGTATTAT
>CAYLTM010000169.1:0-2837 GCA_964386495.1 uncultured Leptospirales bacterium | reverse complement strand
AAACAACGCGAATTTCAGTTATGATACATTAGGACGGATAAAAACAGCGACGGGAATATACGGCACATTGAATTACGAATACGCCGCTTCCGGAAACCTGACAGAGAAAGACGGCAAGCTGTTAAAGTACGGCGATATTAACCATCCGCACGCGGTAACAGCAATCTATGACAAAGGCACACCAGTACCGTCGGAATCACAGATGGACTACGATGCCAACGGCAACATGATCCGCAAAGGAAACAAGATATTTGTATATGATGCGCTTAACCGGTTAAGAACAATAAAAGACGGAACAAAAATTCTGGAGCAATTCATCTACGATTATCAGGGACAAAGGGTGATTACGAAGCGTGAGGATAACGTCGTGACGGTGAACATTGACGGACTGTATGAAATAAACACAGTGCCCGGCAAGGAAGAGACCAAGACAAAATATATCTACGGAATAAAGAACGAAGTTGTAACGCAGATAACCGACAACAACTCGACATTCCTGACATGGTACGACAAGGGCGTGCTGGAGAAATATTACGACAAAGACAGCGTATCGGGATTATTAATGTACGGTTATGGATACGCGACAAGAATAGTATCGTCACCGGAATATAACAGGGCAATAGTAAAAGGTGCAATGATATTGCTGATTATTATGTTCGGAGCAATGACAATATGGGTAACAACGAAAAACACGAAAAATACGAAAACACAAAAATATACAGCACCACTATGGGTGAAAATAACAATACCAATGGTCATGCTGTCGTTTTCAGCACTAACTATGCAGGGATGCTACATGTTTGAAAATGAGACAGTCTCGGGAACACCGCCGTGGTTAGCTTACGAAGACGCACCGAATAACTCACCGCAGAATGCGGAGCAGCAGCAAAATTCTGACGGAACCGGAACAGGAAGCAGTGCAGAGCCGACAATGTACGAAGCGATCTCGGAGTATCTGTTCGGCAAACCTGAGGGATCTGGAATAATCACTAGCGGTATTCCAAAAACCGGCGTGTTGTTCTTCCACCCCGATTATACCGGCAACACAAAGTTCGTGACAGACTCGTACGGCAATGTCCGTTCAACGATGCGATACAAACCCTACGGCGAAATCTTTAACCAGTCCGGCACAGACAACTTTAGACACAAGTTCAACGGCAAGGATAGAGACCACTACACCGGTCTGTATTATTACGGTGCGCGTTACTACGATCCAGAAATAGGACGCTGGACATCGCCAGACCCGACGATCCCAGAGCCGGGGAATACGCAGGCATTCAACAGATACAGTTTCGTGTGTGGATCACCGATAGCGTTTCAGGATGAAGGAGGGTATGCAAGTATTTCAGGAATATGGGATGGATTCGTAAGTGCAGTATCGACCGTAATTAATACCATTTCGACTATTGGTTCGAAAATAGGCGGGGCGATAGCGAAAGCTTATGATGATGGACAATTTTTAGCAGGATATTGTTTTGGAAAGGCTATGGAGAATCTATTAATATCGGTAAAAAATTTTAGTGAAGGAAACATTAGTAGCGGTTTAAAACACTTTGGTTTATTTATTACCTGGGGTACAGGCGGATTCATTTCATCAATTTTAGGTGTTGTATTGTCAACCTTGGCACTACCATTCGCTGTACTTTCAGGATTAGAAGAAGGAGTTTTGTGTTCACTAGTAGATATGGACAAGGCTGACAGAATATCCGGGACCAATAATGATCATGATGATATGGATTGGCCGAAATGGGTCAAGCGGTTACACGCCGTATATTCCTTTACATACAATTTGTCCTCTGCTTTAACAATATTTTGTTTAGCACTTGGTTCCTTTTTTATGTTTATTTTTCCACCAATTGGAATTATATTACTTTGTGCAGCTATAACATTTGCTCTAATTGCCTTTTACACTGGCAGTAGAATCAAAGGGGATGGTGCACCTCAAGTAAATCAAATGAGAATAGGGCGTTATCATTTTAAAAAGAAATGGAAAAATAATGATGGTGAATATAATGAATCTGTGCATAGAGATAAAGATGACCCTTTTATTTTGCCAATTGGTACTATTCTTCATGCGGAGGATACATTATAATGAAAAAAATGATAATATGGGCATTAATATATGTTATTAGCAATTGTTTTTGTAACAGTGATTACGAACTTATTGAATATAAATCTAATTATGATTATTCAACATCAAATTATATTTATTATGACGATCAATTTCACATAAATTTAACATACATATACCAAGACGATACAACTTATAATTTTGAAAATAAAAGTAGTCAACGGTGGAAACTAATTGAAACTGAATTAGGATTTAGTGGAACAATAAATAAAAAGTATTTCAAATTGATTGATTTCTATACTGAACTTAAGAAAATAGAAGGGGGACTAATAAAATATAATAAGATAATTTTATGTGAATATCATAGAAAAAAAAATAATAAATATTTAACATTTGATAATTTTAATACATTACTGGTGAACGATCTTACTTTAAATAATGATGGCGAAGACATATCTGATAGTAATTTTAAAAAGTTGGGTGATATAAGAATTGAATATGATGTTTCTAAAGTTCCTGATAAAGTAATGATATATTATAGAATTAAATATCTTTATAACGATGTTGAATATTTTAAAGAAGATTCATTTGAAATAAAGAAAACATTTACAGAATATTGATTTAAATAATACAGAACAACCAATTAGTGTAACTACGCAGAATTCCGCATAGTTACGCAAAACCAAGTCCAGCCCGCGTCACTGCGAAGCAGTCGCCTGCCTGTCGGCAGACAGGGGCTGGGTAAAGGCAATCGGTACACCGGTTG
>CAYLTM010000168.1:6723-8343 GCA_964386495.1 uncultured Leptospirales bacterium | reverse complement strand
CGAATTCTGTTATATACAAAAACTTTTTATTAAATTTTTCAGATTCAGAAAAAGCAAGGGACGACGGCACCCTAAGATCACCGGTTTGATAAGCTGTGACAGTCGAATCCTGTTTAATAGCGATTATCAGCGATTTAGAATTACATGCCAGCCAAACTGTACCAGCATCATCAACACAAACATCATCTAGTATCTGAAAAAATCCAGATGGCGTATAAACAATGGAGCGTTTCTTAGAATCAAGATCAATTGAATGCAATGAACCGGTCGTTTCAGTAAAATATATAGAACCTTCGTCAGGGGTCAACGCGAAACCGTTGAGCAAACCAGCGTCATCAATAATTATTTCAGGATTTTTAAACGATTCAACATTATTTACATCAGCCCTATATAGAATACCTTTTGGTGATATGAAAGACATATTTGACCAAGAATAATATAAACGACCATTTCTGTCAATCTCAAGACCGTTTAGTCCCTCAATACCATCTGTTAACGGAACAGCTCCTTCAAAATCCTTATTCAACCTGATAATCTTTGGAAATGAATCAGCGTCTTCCTGAACCCCGACATACAAAAAACCATTATCAGCGGCTACAAGACCAAGACACATAACTCCAATCTTTTTTTTCAGAACAATCTTACCACGATAAGGATTATCAGACGACTCAATTTTATATAAAACACCATCTAAACCGGTAACATACATAAAATCATTATCAAACGCGATATTTTCAACACCGTTCATCCCGTCAACATAAGGAAGAAACCATTTTTCCTCAACCGAGGTTTTCCTTACAATCGATAAATCCCCTCCGCATGAAACGAGAAATATCAGAGCAATAATGAATTTTTTCATACATAAACACTCCCGTGCGGAAAAAAAAGTATCATAATATATTTTCGGCAATTTTTCCGTAAACTTCATTAGAAATATCAGCCTCATTCCGCCCAGCTGGTAAAACAGGAGGCATATACCTGACGCTTACGCTTCCTTTCATTGGAATTTTCCCTCCAATCGGAAGCGATTCATATGTACCATTAATAACAACCGGAATAATGGGAACATTAAGCTCTTTAGAAATTATAGCAAAAGATTTTTTAAACGGTTGAAGTTTTCCATCCCTTGATCGAGCACCTTCAGGAAAAATCACAATCTGTTTACCAGACTTCAAAACAGCAGCAATTGTCTGTAACGACTGAATTAAATTTTTGTTAATATCCATTACTACCACATGACCTCTATCCGCGAAAATTTTCGCCAGCCAAAAATCAAAATTCTTCTCCTTAGCGAAAAAATAAATATTTTCGAGGGTCTTTCCCGGAAGTCCACACGATAAAACCAGACTATCAAGAAAACTTTCGTGATTCGGCGCTATGATACAGGCACCCGCTGGAATATTATCCGCACCAGAAATTTTCAAATTGAGTTTACGTTTAAAAAACAATCTGAACAAAAACAAAAGAAGTTTCATCATCCAGATTTTATCCGAAAGTTTTATTGAAATATTTTTTGAAAAAATCTCCTTCCAGTCAATGGAATCCTCCTGCATTTTAGTCCTGGATGTACGAATTTTCTCAGCCAAATCAAGCACTGTAGGATAAGCGGCTAATTCTCCT
>CAYLTM010000168.1:0-6713 GCA_964386495.1 uncultured Leptospirales bacterium | reverse complement strand
AATACCAAAAGTTTTTTCAACACGAAGCTGAAGTTCAATTAATGAAAGAGAATCCAGCCCTAGATCAATCTCCAGGTGATTCGAAGGAAAAGGCGAAGTCCCGCAGACATCTTCAATTATTCCGGCAAGCACAGCAAATTCTTCAAATTCCGGAATAGATTCTTTCTTTATAGTTTTTTCCCTGTTATCAACAAACTGTTTCAGCATATATCGTTTAATTTTTCCCATGCGGGTTTTTGGAATATCCTCATTGATGATAATAAAGTCATGAATCTTTTTGTAGTTTTCCACCTGCTGATTATATTGATCTATTACTTTCCATTTTATGGTTTCATAAAGATTGGTAATTCCCGATTTTTTAACCTCAAGCATATTCGGCTTAATTACAGCGAACAGGAGTGAATTTTTCTCTGTCACGGCAACATCCTCAATAACAGAAAACTGCTCCTTGAGCTTAAATTCTATTAGATCCGGTCGAATGTTTTTACCGTTAGGAAGGATTATCAGATCCTTTTTTCTACCGGTAATATATAGATAACGATCCTTATCGAGAACACCAAGATCACCTGTGTAGAACCACCCGTTTTTTAAAACAGCCGCTGTTTCCTCGGGTTTATTCCAATAACCCTTCATAACATTAGGACCCTTAAGAATTATTTCACCGTCATCAAGAATTTTAATATCAATATCACTAAAAACAATACCTACAGATCCGATTCTCTGAGCGTCGAATGGATGAAAAGTTACCATAGGAGCGGTTTCGGTTAATCCATAACCTTCGACCATAAGAATTCCCATACCACGATAATCCTTAATGATCTCTTTGTCTAACGGAGCCCCACCAGAAATAAAAACTTTAATATTGCCGCCGAATTCTTCATGAACTTTTTTAAATATTTTTTTATTTAATCCATATAATTTTGAATTACGAGTAATCTTCAACAAAATTTTCGCGACAGGATTCGCGTTGATCTTCGAAATAATGCCTTTATGAAACATTTCGAACAGCCTCGGCACAGCGGTGACCATAGTTACGTGTTGATTCTTAATAATGGACATAATTTCATCGCCGGTTAATTTTTTAATAAAAGCTACAGTCGCACCGCAGTCCAACGGACAGAGAATAGTCGCCATAAGCGGCCAGGAATGATGATTCGGCAAAACAGCAATCATTGTATCTTTTATATTAATTCTACCAGGTTTATTATTCCATTCAACATTAATCATGACATTTTTATAAGTCAGCATAACTCCCTTGGAACTGCCGGTCGTGCCGGAAGTATACAACAGAAGAGCAATATCTTCATCATTGGGATTATTTGCATCTATATCAAAACCACGAACTATTGAACCGATTTTATCGACATTGATAATACGCGGAGAATACTTAAGCGATTTTACGCACTCCTGAACCAAGGGGAGATTCTTTTCTGATGTTATAATTACAGCTGGTTCGCAGTCATTCAAAATGTATTCAACTTCGTTTTGCACAGACATTGTATCGATAAGAACATTAATAGCACCAACATGCCAACCGGCATAAAAGGAATAGACCCACTCAGGTCTGTTCTCAAAAAATATTGCGATTCTATCAGATTTTTTAACGTTCATAAGAGAAGCATAATCTTTGATATGGTCAATCAACTGTGTATAAGAAATTCTGTCATCTCCATTAATTAAGGCAGTTTTATTGTAATCCTTTATAAACATTTACATCCTCCATACAGTTTGTTTGTTAAACACCGGTATTGATAAATGTGATAAAGGCTGTAAATAATTGCAAGTAAAATTATAGTTGAAAATATATTATTATTTTGACATACTGGCAAGTATTGTAATATAATTAAAAAAAGCAAATAAGAGGTCATCAATATGAAAAAATTTTTAACAGCAATAATTATTACTGCTTTGACAATGGTTATTAGCGGCTGCAAGAGCTTTGAGAAAATATACAAAGACACTATAAGCGTGGAAGATGCCATAGCGGAAAAAAATAAACACGACAGTTCAACAAACCCGGCATATAAACTTATAATAATGAACGATTTACAGAAAAAATTGGTCGAAATGAAGGGCGTTTATGTAAAAGATATAATTCCATCAACTAACATAGATTATGACTTCTGCATAATAATTGAGTTTTCTTCTGATAGTCAGTTCGCACAATGTATGGTCTATTCTGATGACATTGATACAATCGCGAAAATAATTAAGGGCAAAACCAAAATCAATGTCCTCGGCGACTTCGGAAGAATTTTCACATTACTGGATAACTCAATAATCAAACTTGAGATTCTGCGAAGTGAAATAAAAATTTTAGAATAAACCTAAGACGATTCTATTAACCAACACTTACGCGAAGAGAACAAGGCTCAGTGCCATAACTGCCATACCAGCAATTAATCCGCCGATAGCGATGTGATGCTCACCATATTCTTCAGCTGTCGGCAAAAGTTCATCAAGAGAAATATAAACCATAATGCCCGCGACACCAGCGAAAACAAAGCCAAAAATACCATTTCCAAGAACACTTTTCAAAAGAAGATAACCAATAATTGCTCCGACAGGTTCCGCAAAACCGGACATAAATGAATATAAAAAAGCTTTGGTTCTGTTTCTAGTAGCAAAATATATTGGCACGGATACCGCAATACCTTCAGGAATATTGTGAATCGCGATAGCCGCGGATATACTTATTCCAAGAGAAGGATCATGAAGAGCCGCCATAAAAGTTGCTAATCCCTCTGGAAAGTTATGAATGCCAATCGCGAGCGCGGAAAAAATTCCCATGCGTAGAAGTTTCTTGTCCGATGAATTGCCCACCATTTTAGAAGCTTTATCAGCCTCTTCCGGAGTCTCGACCACATTTCGTATTTCATGGGGATTTTCAAACGATGGAACAAGTTTATCGATAAGACCAATCAGAGCGATTCCGGCAAAAAAAGATAATACAGTAAAATAATAAGCGTTTTTTTCAGAATAAACTTCACAAAGGGCAACCCGAGCTTTTGGAAAAATTTCTATCAATGAAACATAGATCATCACTCCAGCGGAGAACCCAAGAGAAGCCGCAAGAAATTTAGAATTAAATTTCTTTGAAAAAAGTGCCATCAAACTGCCTATGCCGGTAGAAAGTCCGGCAAAGACAGTCAATGCAAACGCAAACAAAACATTTTCTGCAAACATTACAGAAAAACCTCTTTCCATGGAAGACCGTAAACATTAAGAGCTGCCATAAAAGGATCAGGATCAAACTGTTCCATATTGAAAACACCCTTGCCGCTCCATTTTCCCTGAGCAATCATCATCGCACCGATCATTGCCGGTACACCTGTTGTATAGGAAATCGCCTGAGCCTGCACTTCTTTGTAGCAATCTTCATGACTGCAAATATTATACACATAATACTGCACAGCCTTCCCGTCTTTCTTGCCCTTGATTAAACAGCCGATACAGGTCTTACCCTTGGTTAATGGTCCAAGAGAAGCGGGATCCGGAAGAAGAGCCTTCAGAAACTGCAGCGGAATAATATCCACACCATTGTATTTAACCGGATCGATTCTTGTCATTCCGACATTCTGCAGAACTTCAAGATGCTTCAGATAATTATCTGAAAAAGTCATCCAGAAACGAGCCTGTTTAATTTCAGGAAAATGTTTAACAAGCGACTCAAGTTCCTCGTGATATAACAGATAAATATTTTTTGGTCCAATACCATCTACAAAATCGTATGATTTTGAAACTGATAAAGGATCAGTTTCTACCCAATTACCGTTGTCATAGTATCTGCCTTTGGCAGTGACTTCTCGGATGTTTATTTCGGGATTAAAATTTGTCGCAAACGGCTGACCATGGTCGCCTGCGTTACAGTCGATAATATCAAGCTCGTCGATGGTATCAAAATGATGTTTTTTCGCGTAGGCGGTGTATACGTTTGTTACACCGGGATCGAATCCGCTGCCTAGAAGAGCTAGTAGACCTTTCTCTTTAAAACGATCCTGATAATCCCACTGCCATTTGTAGCAAAACTTTGCCTCGTCACGCGGCTCATAGTTCGCAGTATCAACATAATGAACACCAGTCGCGAGACAGGCTTCCATAATATTAAGATCCTGGTACGGAAGAGCCACGTTAATGACCATATCCGGTTTGAATTTGTTTATAAGAGCGATTGTTTCCGGTATATTGTCCGCGTCGACCTTCGCGGTTTGTATCGGCCTTTTAATCTGTTTAGCGATATTCTCGCATTTCTCGACAGTCCTGCTCGCGAGGCAGACATCCGAAAAAACGTCTTCCTCCTGAGCACACTTATGAGCGACAACCTGACCTACTCCACCCGCTCCAATAATTAAAACTTTTGACATAGTTTAGTCTCCTTAGAATTATTTTAAATAAAACAGATTATTATCTGTTTTAAAATTATGTTAAATATCTATCGTTCAAAATAAGTATAACCGCGCATACCGTCTTCATATGCACGAATAATATCGCGTCTTTCAGCCATTGTCAGCAGACCATTCTTAACAGCGTTCTCGGCATTCTCCTTAAAACGCACAATCAGATTCTTGGGATCATACTCAACATAAGTTAGAACATCACACACTGAATCACCCTCAATTTCTTTAACAACATCATAAGAGCCATCCTCTTTAATTCTGATGCTGATTACATTCGTGTCTCCCATAAGGTTATGTAAGTCACCCAGCGTCTCTTGATAAGCACCGACTAGAAACGCCCCAATATAATATTCTTCGTCCGGATTAAGTTCATGCAGCGGCAAAGTATACCGCACATCATGGTTATCAATAAACCTGTCAATTTTTCCGTCACAATCACAAGTAATATCAGATATTATCGCGTTACGCACCGGAGGCTGATTCAGCCGATGCAGCGGAATAATTGGAAACATATGATCAATCGCCCAGGTATCAGGCAGCGACTGAAAGACGCTGAAGTTTAGATAATAAATATCAGAAATCGCCACATCAATACCTTCAATTTCAGGCGGGATATGTTTTAGATTTTTCGTAAGCTTAGCGATTTTATTGATAATGTTCCAGAAAATATTTTCAGCAAATGAACGTTCTCGCAGAGTAATCTCGCCATGTTTAAATAGCTGTCGTATTTCATCACGATAATACAAAGCGTCATTATAACACTCCTGTACATTCTTCTGGTTTAAAGTTTTGTAAACATCAAAAATACTTTCAATATATTCATGCTGATTTTCAGGGATTTTTTCAGGCAGTTTCGCTGTTTCGAATCTGCTGACATCAAGTACGTTCGTTAAAAGAATTGAGTAGTACGCGACAATATAGCGCCCAGACTCAGTAATCAATGTCGGATGAGCAATATTATTTTCATCGAGAATCCCCATTAGAACTTCAATAATGTCTGTACAATATTCATCAATACTATAATTCATACTGTTCTGATAATTCGTTTTTGAACCATCATAGTCTACAGCAAGACCGCCGCCGAGATCGAGGAATCCCATTGGAGCACCTTCTTTGATGAGTTCCGCGTAAATACGGCAGGCTTCGACGATAGCCGAGCGGATATCACGAATATTAGGTATCTGCGAACCAAGATGATAATGAAGTAGTTTAAGCGATGACAGCATATTTTTTTCTTTAAGCTGATCGATAACTTCAACAAGCTGGATAGTGCTTAAACCAAAAACGCTTCGGTCGCCGCCGGATTCTGTCCAGTGACCACCCGCCTTAGAAGAAAGCTTTATCCTGACACCTATTTGAGGAGTTATTTGAAGCTTTTCAGCACGCTTCATAATTGTCGTAAGCTCATCAGGCATTTCAATTACAAGAAAACAATTAACTCCCATTTTCTGTGCGGATAAGGCCAGATCTATAAATTCCTCATCCTTGTAACCATTGCAAATCAGACAGGCTTCAGGATCATTTAAATAAGCAAGAGCAATCATCAGCTCTCCTTTGCTGCCGACTTCCAACCCATGATGATAATTTCTGCCGAACTTATTAACCTCTTCAACAACCTGCTGCTGCTGATTGACTTTAACAGGGAAAACTCCTCGATATGTCCCCTTATAGGAAAACTGATCCATCGCCTTACGAAAACTTTCATTTAAATTTACTATCTGCGAGTCCAGAAGATTTTCAAACCTCAGCAGAACCGGCATCTCAATACCACGGTCTCTAATACTTGAAATAATATTCATAATACTGACTTGGACACTTTTATTATTAAAAGGTGTTACTACAACTTCACCTTCCGATGAAATTGAGAAATACCCGCTACCCCATCTGCTCACACCATAAAGCTCATCCGAATTTTCAATAGTCCATCTGTCTAAAACATCTGATGCCATTATTACCGCCTGTTATATAATACATTAAAAATAATTGATTTTTACATTGTAATATCAGAAAATTTCTATTATAACAATAATTGTAATATGTGTAATAATTGCAAGATAAAAACAACAAAACAAGGAGATGATAACAATCGTGAGCTCCTGTGTAAATCGATGTTTTAAATCGCCTATTCACGCAAGTGAGCCATTCGGCATAATTCTAAAAAATCATTTTTTCTTGACAACCGAATCAAAATAATATCTGATATGCCAGTATTATAGAAACACCTGGAATTAATTTAATATAAACAAAAAAGCTACTTCTGAAATTTTGAAAAGGTATATATCATGACAAAAATAAAACGAATACCATACGGCAAGG
>CAYLTM010000167.1:0-8368 GCA_964386495.1 uncultured Leptospirales bacterium | reverse complement strand
AAATTAACACAAAAAAATGGTGCCAGAGACGTTAATTAATGGTGTCAGAGCAAATTTTTACTAAAATTTGGAATTTTTCGCGAAAAATCTGAATTTTTCCAGAAGGTATAGCGTTTTTTCGCCGGGTATGCCGTTGCCGATTACACGCTTATCGACAGAGACCACCGGCATTATCTCCGCACCGCTGCCCGTGATGAAACATTCGTCCGCTGTGTATATGTCGTATAATGTTAGATTTTTCTGCTGAACCGTAATGTTTTCTTTAGCGGCGATTTTCATAACCGTATCGCGTGTAATCCCCTCTAATGATCCGCAGCCCGGATCGGGTGTCATTAGTATGCCGTTTGCAAAAATGAAAATGTTGTCGGCTGTACATTCCGCGACAAACCCGTTGTGGTTTAGTATCAAGGCTTCGAGGCATCCCGCGTTTTTCGCTTCGATTTTCGCGAGAATATTATTGAGATAATTTAACGACTTGATTTTCGGGTCAATCGAGTCCGCGGGATTTCTGCGGACCGACGATGTAATTATCGCTATACCTTTCGAATAATTTTCGGCTGGATACAGAGTTATTTGATTAGTGATGATTATTACCGACGCTTTCGCGCACTTTGCCGGATCTAGACCCAGATCGCCGACTCCTCTGGTAACTACTAGCCGGATGTAGCCGGTGTCAGAGTTTTTATTAAGATCATTCTGCGCGATGGAATCCTTAATGATTTCTGCAAGCTCATTTTTATTGTAAGGGATCGCCAGCATTATTACCTTCGCGCAGTTAAATAATCTCGTCAAATGTTCTTCCAGTAAAAACGCTTTTCCGTTGTATATTCGTATACCCTCGAAAACACCGTCGCCGTATAACAGCCCGTGATCGAAAACTGAAATTTTTGCGTCCTCTTTTGAATAATACCTCCCATCAATAAATACTTTCATTTTAACACCTCATCTTCGAATATATTTCTCATTTTTTCAAAATTTTTGCCATAAGTCGTAATCAGGAGTTCGTTGAATCTTTTAACAACTTTTAGAATATATATATCATGGCGGATGAAGTCGTCCGCGAGTGAGACGTATCCTTCATTGCGGCTCCATGCCGCGTCCGCGCTGCCGTCGTTATAGATTGTTCCGGATAGTGCTTCGGAAGAATCCGCTATTATTACAAATTGCCTGCCGCCTTTTTCAGAGGACAGTGTATGGCCGACCGGATGCTGATAGACAATTGCACTCATCTCTGGCACCATTTTTCCGAAATTTACAACAGCGGTTTTTATCTTTTTGCAATTTATGTCCTGTTTAATAATTTCCAACTCATTATTCCACGCGGATATCAGGAGTGTTTTTTCGGCTACCTCTATTATCGATTTTGCTTTTTTCATCAGCAGTTCATAACTGTTGATATTGAATATATACGACACTTTTTGTTTAACTGTGAGACTGTTGAGTTCTGTTTTTAGGCTTGCCAGCGTGCTGTTGATTTTTCCCGAAAATTTCGAAATCATTTCTGTTGGATCAACTGGGATATATCTTTTTTTGCCGGTTTCCGCTATTTCCAGGACTGTCTCTTTTTCTAGCAGTTTCGCTATTGTCTCATATATTTTTGACGTGGGTATTCCTGACCTCCTGGCTATCTCATATGCTGTCGCGGGGTTTTCTTCAAGCAGCGCTATGTACGCTTTGCATTCATATTCTGTGAATCCCAATGTTTTCATTTTTTCTATCATATTGACTACCTTGGTAGTTAATATTTTCTATGACTGGATTTGTCAATAATAAAATCATAAATTGCAATATTTTCTTTAGGATGAGTCACTTTAGGATAAATATTTCTGAAAAAACACATATGTGTTTTCCACATATGTGTTTTTTTAATAAATTCCTTAAAAATTTGAATTTTTTTTCTCAATTCTTCAAATTTTGTCTTATATATAATAGAGGGTATTTTTATCCCAAAATTTTATACTTTAGTGAGGAAAATATGAATAATATGCATAATTTTCATTTCGTTTACACAACAGATCTTAATGAGGAGCTCGTAAAGTTTAGAAAATATTTCAAAATAACTAAATCTAAAGCTCTCGATAAGATACTTTTTCTTATGAAAAGTAATTTCCAGCAGGAATTATTGGATCATATCGAAAAAGATAGCAAATATGAATATATAGATGCCGATTTGAATGTTTGGTTGGAAATTTCCGAGACAAATTATCGTTGGATTAAACAAATTCACGATATGACCAATTCTTTTTCGATGGCTCAGGTCGTAAGAAAATGCATGAGCTTGTTTTTTTCGGCTTTTAATAATCTTTGTTCTTATGAAAAAGCTTTAGCATTTTTTGAAATACAGGCAAAGACCTTAAGACAAATTATAAAAAATGCAAACCAAACATTTTTTGAACGTCTGAAAAATCATATGTGTATTTCAAACAGCATTCTTCCAGTTCAGGTTTTTGTAATTAATGAATTATATCATCTTATTGATGAAAAATTGTGATATTTATGCAAAATAACTAAAAAAAACTTCCACCCAAAACATAAATCACACATCTAGATGATCTTCCCATACATACAGAAAAAGCGAAATAGTTCAATCATGTATAAGTGATTTTACACGACCAAATTTACCGTTAAATACCGTTTAAGGAGTGATTCGATATTCTTCATGACATATCTTTTTCATAACGATAACGGAGAGGTCGTCATCATGATGGACTCCCGTTGTGAAAGTTTCGAAATCAGCAATAATGTGTGATAAAATGTCTACCGCCGGATGACTCCTATCGATCGATGACAGACTCTTGGATATTCGACTAATTCCGTAATGTCTTCCATCACGGTCAGTTCCTTCATTTAAACAATCGGAGTGCAGAAGAAGAACATCTCCCGTCTCAACAGAAAACTTCATACTGTGAAAAACATCCTTCATTGAAGACATTCCAAGAAAAGGTCCTTTAAAGTCATCATTGTTAATCGTCGGCATAACCGGGAATACTTCTTCTGTGTTATTTCTTTTTAATAATAGGTCTGGATGCCCGGCGTTCACGTAGAAAATGTCATTGTTAATAATTCTAAGGATTATACCCGTGAGATAATTATTGCTTTCGCCCATTTCTTCAATTAACCTATCATTGATATCCGAAATCACGGATGAAAGATCCTGTTCTGTTTTAGAAATGAACTCGCGGTAAATGATAGATCTCGCTAGCAGTGTAATTAACCCGGAAGAAATTCCATGACCGGAAACATCAAACAATGATAATCCGCAAAGCTCACCTTCCTGCTGATAAAAATCATAGAAGTCGCCGGAAATTCCATGCAGCGGTTTCAAAAATACCGCGACATCCCATCCGCAGTTAAGCGGCGGCACCTGTGGAAAAAATCTTCTTTGAAGATGAACAGCCATCTTCATATCGGTATCTGCAATACGTCGCTGTTCTTCAAGATCGTGGTTCGCGGTTATTACACTGTCATTAATCGCTTCAACTTCCTCGATGGCTGCCTGAAGCTCACTGTTGATCGCGTTAACTTCAACTGTACGTTCTTCCACTTTTTTTTCCAGATCAGCACTATATTCCTTCAGAGTTTTTTCATTGTCCTTTATCTGATTTATATATTTCAGCATGCTATCCATCATTATATTAATACTCTTTTCAAGTACCAATATTTCTGTTTTAGATTTTTCCGGAATTTTACAATCGAGATTTCCATTAGCTATAGAATCCACACTATTAATAATATCATGAATCGGTTCTGTAATAATTTTTGAAGTAAAATATACAAAAGGGATGCAGAGAATTATAAATATTATAGATAACATGCTGTAACCCAACGTGTTTCTCATTAGTAGTTTATTAATATTTATATCTGAATATGTCAGCTCAATTATTTTACTTTTATCAGTAATATAATCATCTTTAAAAAGATTAAGAAAAATATACCTTTTTTGGTAACCGTTATTCTTATCAAAAGTCTCATAAAAAGTTTCTGAACCATGATACAGCTTTTTTACAATTTGTATTATTTCATCGCTATTGTCGGCATTTTCTCCCTCAACGGGAACCTGCCAGCCTATGCCGTCAACATACTCCAACGCGGAGAGCAGCCTGACTTTTATCAGCGATGGATTTACTTTTTGTATATCTTTAGTAAGTGCTGATGGTTCAAGATCGCTCAACAAATCGCTAAATAATGGAGCGATCAGTCCGAATTCAAGAATGTAGTTATGGTCGGGCGACGGTTGATATACATATCGGCGAAGTTTTCCTGTTTGTGTTTCACCCGAATATCTATCCAGAATAATTTCATCACTCGTCATCATCTCCTGTAAAGTTTTATAAAATAATGGCCATTTTTTAAAATCCAGATTTTTATCGGGATTATATGTTGTATTTATAATTACGCCATCTTTATTTATAATATAGAGATCAACCTCGCTGCCGAATTTCATCTTGAGGTTTTCAAGATCTATTTTAGTTTTATCCGGTCCAGCAGCCGTGAAGACTTTTAAAAACTCTTTCATGTTTTTTTCTAGTTTTCGGTCATGAGATTTTTCCAGCATTAGATATCCGCTGTCCGCTATTTTCAGCATTTTCACGATATCGCGTTCAGTCTGTTCCTGAAGATTTTTATGCCCTTGAATTATTGTGTTGCGATTTTGTATATAGTTTACTATGGATAGTGCCAGAAGGATCGGAACCGCAGTGGATAGGATATATTTTAGAGCGTAATATTTCAGAGGAGTGCAATTTGTTTTTCTACCGTGAGCACTGTTTAATATTTGCATATACTTACCTTCATGGGTAAAGGTAAAACCAGTCAAAAATATTGTCAATAAAATTTTACAATCATTCAAGTTCGAAAAATAGTATTCATTGACCTTCTCCGAGCATATCACATAAAGGCTGGTCTATGGAAATATTGTCTGAACCGTGATTTGAACTTCTTTAATCGAAACAACGATCGATTACTGGCAAATAGGATCTATGGAATACTCTGCGCATTTAAGATAATAAACTTCAGTAAAATTACCGTCATTATCCGAAGAGTCATAATTCTTAACAATTTTATTAAAACCTTCACGCTCAATAACAACTGTAAGATTTGGAGAAGCGGAAAAATCAAAAGTACCTTTATTATCGGTGATTACATCAGTAGAATTGATTACAACCTTTTGCTCAGCGGCTGGGGATTTATCTTTTTCAAAAAGAACCATCCCGTGAAGAGTGACTACTGTTTCATCACACGAAATTTGAAGCAATACAAAAAACAAAATCAAAACTCTAAAAATCGTAAATAAATTTTTAGAGTTGCTCATAATTTTAAGAACCGTTTTTAGGGTCATTATTTTTTCCATTCAAGAATTCGTCATACTAGTCGCGAATGATAGTGCTCTCCCTTTCTGGTCCTACAGAAATTATTGTGATTTTTATGCCGATCTTTTTTTCAATAAAATCGATATATTTTCTGGCATTAACAGGAAGGTCGTCAATACTTGTGCATTCAGAAATTTCCTCTTTCCAGCCATCCATTTCCACATATATCGGTTTGATTTTATCCAGCATATATGAAGGAAACATTTCGATTTTTCGACCTTCGAATTCATAACCGACAGCGACTTTTATTGAGTCAAAACCCGACAAGACATCAAGTTTTGTGAAGGCGATCTCTGTAAGACCGCAGATTCTTTTTGCCTGTTTAATCAACTCGATATCGAACCAGCCGCATCTTCTCGGCCGCCCAGTAGTAGATCCGTACTCTACGCCTTTTTTGCGTAACAGATTGCCGACTTCGCCGGTATCTTCTGTTGGAAAAGGACCTTCACCGACGCGTGTCACGTAAGCTTTGGTAATCCCTACAACCTTGCGAACCTGAAAAGAATTTAATCCCGAACCAAGCAACGCCCCGCCGATGGTGGGATTTGACGATGTGACATATGGGTAAGTGCCGTGGTCAATGTCGAGTCCAAAACCCTGTGCACCTTCAAGAATAATTTTTTTGCCTTTATCAGATTCTTCATTAAGATAGAACCCGGTATTGATAATCATCTTCTGCACACGTTTTTTAAACATCAGAAGGATTTCCATAATTTCATCGAGGGTAAAACCATTACGATTATGCATTTTTTCAAGCTGGAGATTTTTAACTTCGAGTACCTGTCTCACCTTTTTTTCAAGCTCAACTTCGTCGATAAGATCTCCGACGCGGATTCCTGTACGGAAACACTTGTCCGCGTATGCCGGACCGATTCCCCGTCCTGTGGTACCGATTTTATTGCTGCGGAGTTCCTCAAGAGCCTCGTCGATAGCTTTGTGATACGGCAGAATTAAATGAGCGGCATCTGATATAAAAATTCTGTAATCAACATCTATGCCTTTTTCTGTTAGAGCGTCCATTTCCTTTAAAAACTGTAAAGGATCGAGAACCACGCCATTACCGATTACGCATGTTTTCCCAGGATGCAGAATCCCTGAAGGTATAAGATGGAAAACATATTTTTTACCATTTACGACGACGGTGTGACCAGCATTTGCTCCACCCTGATATCGGACAACTATATCCGCATCATTTGTAAAGTAATCGATCATTTTGGCTTTGCCTTCGTCACCCCATTGGGACCCGATAACTACTGTACAGCTCATTTTCTGTTCTCCATTTTTCCTAATCTATCTCGGATATTTGCGATTATTATCATTTATCTATAGTCAAATGTTACGTAAAACATTTATTTAACAACTAATTTTTATTTTTAGTGATGATTTTTCGTTTTTTGTTAGATTTCATGTGCTATTGCACTATTCAATCCCCAGAACTTTCGGTAATTCTGCGAATAAACAATAAATATTTAAAGAACCTGCTCAAACAATTCTATGCTGAATATAGATCCTTTATTAATAACACTTTGAACAGAAATATTACCATTCATTGTTTTTATTAATTCTTGACAGATTATTAGACCTAAACCAGACCCCATCTCTCCATTTGTTCCACTTCTTTTAGTTTTCCCATCAGGTTTAAATAAATTACTACAGATATCTTGATCCATTCCAATACCATTATCTTTTATTTTGATCAAGCATTTTTTACCATTAGGATTCTCAATCTGTATTTCAATTAGACCGCTTCTTTTTGAAAATTTTATCGCATTGTTAATAATATTTCTTAGGATAGTATATAATATATTCTTATCCGCACGAACAAAATCTATGTTATGATTAATTACATTTATTTTTAGTTCCTTATTCTGTATCTCTAATTTATAAATATTTAAAACTTCTTGAACGATTATATCGATATTTATTTGCTCAATATGAACTATTATATTCTGCAGCTGAATATTTGACCATTTCAGTAAATCTTCTAACAAACTGAAATATTGATTCGCAGATTGTTCAATTATATTAGCATATTCTTTACAAATGGTATTGCCGCATTTTTCAGTTTCGCTTGTAAATAAATTTATAAAACCCAAAATACTGTTAAATGGATTTCTTAAATCATGAGAAATTATTGTGAAAAAACGATTTTTTAAAGTATTTATTTTTTCTAACTCATTTTTTTGAAGTTCTAATAAATCATATTTTAAATGCAAATTTCTTACGATAATAAATATAACGATAAAAATTAAATATAGTAAAAAGAACGCAACAAGAATTATAATAGAATACTTTGTCAGATTGTTAAACTTTTGTATAGCTATTTCAATATTACTAATATTCAGCAACATTTTGTTTTCAATAGTAGTGATAATATCAAATATGTTATTATAATTATTTTTGTTGAATTGTTTGATGATTTCTTTTTCCGGAGCATTTTGTAAATTATTCCTTAGTTCTATCATTGAATTTAAAAAAATTATTTTCTCATTAATCATATCTATTAGAGCTATATAAAGTTTTTCATTTAAATAATTTATTTTTGAAATATATTTCTGCAAATATTTTCTTTGTTCTTCATACTGGTTTAAATAATTTTGTTCACCGCTTAGTATATAATATCTATGAGATATTATCATCAATAAAAAATGTTTTTCTATCATATTGATATTCGAATAATTTTTCAGGGAATTTGATAACAAATTATTAGATGATATTTGTTTATATATTATTGCTATTTGGATTGTTAACAAAATTGAAAATATTATAGTCAGAAAAATAAACAAAATTGTTGACTTATCTTTTTTCATTTCCTCACCTCGGACTTACATACGGCATTGTCTGTCTGTTTGTTTTATATTCTTTAAGTTACTAAAAAATTACTACGCTTTAACGATAAACCGCTATTTTGTTTTTTTTCTTTGAGGAAGTTGTTTAGTTATCTTTTCTATTCTATTCTATTCTATTCTATTCTATTCTATTCTATTCTATTCTATTCT
>CAYLTM010000166.1:7157-8387 GCA_964386495.1 uncultured Leptospirales bacterium | reverse complement strand
TTGATCTATTCGAAAAGAATATTGGAAGTATCGATCTTATCGAGAAAAAATAGATAGTTTTTCTTTAAAATTGAATAACTATCTTTTTTTAATTCAGATGATGCAGTCATACACTATTTTTTATTACTTCTTTCACATTGAGATCATTTGAAAAAAATATTCTTTATATGGTATATAATAATGAATTGGTTTTAATTTGATTCCTATAAATTTAGTAAAAAGTTTATATCATTATCTTTAAATTCAGCTACATAAAAGAATCTTCGAAAATTATCGAATTTTATAATACTTCATCAATCTTAATATAATAATTCCCTAATCGTTTTCTTAATATTTTCTTAAAAAAGAAATAATTTACAAACATGGTGATCAAAATTCCTAAAACAAATATTATAACATTAGACAATATTTTATTAATATCAATAAAATACAAAATGAGCCCTAATATTATTCCGACTATAAGAGAAATAAGTATTGAAACACAATATGACCTCCAAGTAAACCACCACCAAAATTTAATAATTGTTTTATTGTTAACTTTACTACTACTTTGTGTCTGTACACTGTCAAAATATTCTGTATTCATAAACTCCCACCTGTCTATTGCACTATAAAACTCTGATAATATATAGTTATTCATTTGTCAAATATAAATTTGGTTAATTATTACGGTTAGGACTTTAATAAATTAATAGAAAATAATTTTTGACTAATAAAGCAAATATTCTTTAATAGTTAGATTTCAGTTTTAATGTGTTTAATCAATCTTTTACAAAATATATTTTATTTAAACCAAATAATATTACTTCTACCAACATGACAATTATCGGAATTGCAAATGCAGATATGTGGAATATGGATTTAGTGAATTAATCTTAAACAAATTTAAATATAATCCTATAAGAATTGGATTATCAGTTTTTTTGAATACTGAGTCTTTAAGCATCTAATAAATTTCTTATAGATAGACCAATTGATAGTCAACCCTTTTCGTTTTACTAATATCATTGCCTAGTTTATGATTAGAAATAACTACATCCATTTCATACCCAAAGATTGTTTGAAATCCAAAGGATCTTTATAATTTTCATTTCATAATTTATAGATCAGTCGTACATAAAAATTAGGATGGTATTTTAAGAATTCGGTAGAAAGTAACAATAAAAAACAATGAAATTAAGGAATCCTTCAGATTTCATCGACATTGACAATGCAGTAAGTATTAGTGAT
>CAYLTM010000166.1:4538-7147 GCA_964386495.1 uncultured Leptospirales bacterium | reverse complement strand
TCCTTTTATAATGTCTCATAAATCAAAACTCCGCATACTCACCATCAAACGAACTTAATTTTGATCCTTCTTTACCTGCTTATTATCTTTTAACATTTAATAGTTTTGAATGATAAAAAAGAATCACTAATAAGTCTTTTCAAAAATACCGAATCAGGACAAAAGAAAATCAATTATGGAACTATTTGTTTTCCATTTATATTGATCATTTAGTTGGCGTTTTAGAATAAACTTAAAAAACTTTATTCTCATATGCAAATATATCATTTAAAACAGCATTGTCACTATTATACATAAACACTTTTGAACCATTTAGATAAAAAGCATTTCGATCCAATAGTGATATACAAGCAAATAAATAAGCTATTTTTTCTTTCTTATGTTTGGAGCGATAGGTATCAGAAAAAAAATGATGTATAAAGATATGACCTAGTTCGTGAGCAATTGCGATTCTTTTTTCGCGATCTGTCAGTTTTATATGATAATAAATAATTGCACTGTAGTCGAAAATATCCACTAATGCATAGCATGGTATTGTCTCAGAAGATTCTATAAATATACTAAATATACGTTCTGTTATTTTTTTATGTTTTTGCATGTTAGAGGTTACATCTTGTAATAGTTTTGCATTTATCATCGTCTCTACAGATGATTTAAGGTGGGATAGATAATTTCCTTGTATTAAAGTATTCACATCATTATTATATTTATTAAAGATATTATCAAAATCATCCCGTGTAATTTCAAGGGACTCGATGATTTTATTAATAATCACATCAGTAATATGAAGTTTGTTTTGCTTGTTTAGCATATTTGTGCAGAATGTAATCGCCACATCCCATTTATAAACTTTTCTAACTCAAATAAGTAAAAATTCTTTATATTTTTTTTATTTTCGGGACTACAATAGAATGTCTGCCGAATTCCCATGACTTTTCTGAGTATTGAAATTTTGCTGGCATAGGTTTTTAATCCATATTTCCCAAAAATCTTATCTAATTCTTCACTTTTTGTACAGCTGTATAATTCTTTTATAGCTTTTTCAAGCAATTCGCATCGCTTAGGATCGTTAATTGATGTCTTTTTTTTGTTTGACATATTATAAAACCTTTATTAATATAGTATCGAATTCTGAAATTGATACCTTTTATGTCAAGAAATTTAAGAAAAAATTTCAATATTTGTACATATTATTATATAATTTTTGGTTAGACTGATTCTTCTAATGAGCATTATTTATTTTTTACCAATGATTCCATTGGGTATTATCTATTTTTGATTTACTTCTAATTTGTTACATAACTATTATGGTAGGGAAAGTCTATGACTGACGAACTCTTAAAAAGAATTGATGAAAGCATTCTTCCTTATTTGAATGAAATAGGAGAGCGTATCTGGTCATCCCATGCTGCTATTATGGTCGGAGCTGGATTCAGCAAAAACGTTAAACCAAATGGGAAATCCTCCGTTGACTTTCCTGACTGGAATCAGTTGGGTGATGTTTTTTTTGAAAAAATAAACGGGAAAATTCCGGATAAAAACAATAATTATCTCAATGTTCTCAAATTAGCTGACGAACTGCAGGCTGCTTTTGGAAGGCCTGCATTGAATCAGGTTTTACGTGATGTTATACCAGATATTGAGTATGAACCATCAAAGTTACATGAAAAACTTCTAACATTACCCTGGGTTGATGTTTTTACAACTAACTACGATACTTTACTGGAAAGAGCATCTTCCTCTATAACTTCAAATAAATATGATGTTGTTATTAATAAAGAAGACTTGGTTTATTCCAGTCAACCACGCATAATAAAATTGCATGGTAGTTTCCCGTCAGAAAGACCATTTATAATTACAGAGGATGATTACAGACGTTATCCAAAAGAAAATGCTCCTTTTGTTAATACCGTCCAGCAGTCACTTCTTGAAAACACTTTATGTATGATTGGTTTTTCTGGAGAGGATCCTAATTTTCTTCAATGGATCGGTTGGATCAGGGATAATCTCGGCAACGAAACATCATCCAGAATGTATTTAATTGGAATTTTTAATCTAAATTCGGCACAGAAAAAACTACTCGAGCAGAGAAATATAGTATTAATAGATATGTCTGTTTGCTGTGATGTTGGAAAAGATCATTATAAAGGCTTGGATTTGTTTTTTGATTATTTATTATCATTAAAGCAGGGGAACAATCGTACAGAATGGCCTTATGATGTGAGAAAGATATACCCAGAATGGAATACTAATAAAAGCGACCAGATTAATAACATAACGGATCTGTGGAAAAAGCAACGGATGTCTTATCCTGGCTGGATTGTACTTCCCGAGGACAGACGTTCCGTTTTATGGGAATCGACTTCCCCTTGGATTGGTTTTCTGTCAATTGCTGATGATTTATCAAAAATCAACTGTATCGAATTTTTGTATGAGTTCAATTGGCGACTTGAAAAATGCCTCAGCCCGATATACAACGATAATATTTCTTTTTATGAATACACATTAGATAACGTAGAATCTATTCCATCAGGTATTGATAATAGTGATACCATAGAAATGATTATTTCTATTATATTATCTATGTTACGCTTTTATAGAGAAGAGGG
>CAYLTM010000166.1:3822-4528 GCA_964386495.1 uncultured Leptospirales bacterium | reverse complement strand
TTTAATTAAAAAGATGAAAAAATACCAATTAGATAGAGAAGAGGGTTTTCTGGAAAAATGGAATAAAACTGAAAAAGAATTAATTTCATTTGAAAAATATTTTTCAAATGAACAGTTAGCTGCTCTTAATTATGAAAGATGTATGTTTTCTTTATTTAAAATGGATTTGCCGGAACTTAAACTGAAATTAAAAGAATGGAAAAACGATGATTCATTGCCTTTTTATGATGCCAAGAAAGCCGCTTTATTTGCTGAAATAGGCTACCTGGATGAAGCTTTGCAGATTCTTCAGGACTCTTTAAAGCTGGTCAGATCAAAGTTAAATCTCAAACCGATTTCTGCTGATTATTCTCTTGTTTCCCAGGAATCTTATATAATGTTTTTACTATTATCGGTGCAGAGGTCAAACTCCTTGTTAGCAAGAGTGTATGATCAACCTAAGAGTATTCATTTGGAATTTGAGGAAAGATGGAATATATTAAAACAGTATAAATGTGACCCATGGAACGAGCTAAAAATATTTGAAAATATACTATCAGGAAGTCCGTCAGTTTTTAAAAGACGCACAGAAAAGAATGAATTTGATTTAGGTCAAAAGACTATTACGGCTCATTTGGGAAATTCGAATTCCGAAGTAAACATCGCATGTCGTTTTTTACGTTTTTGTGAGGATGCCGGAATACCTTTCAGGATACCTCATATTAAT
>CAYLTM010000166.1:0-3812 GCA_964386495.1 uncultured Leptospirales bacterium | reverse complement strand
AAAAGTGCAAAGGGGGTATTGAAACGTTTAGTCGATGTATCGCCGTTTTGGGCGATTACAGTATTGTTGAGAATTGGAGATGATAAGGTTGTCGATAGTATTTATAATCGTGAATCAATTTCAAAAATAGATTTAGTACAAATTGACGAATATATTAGTTATTATGCTGGCATTTTAAGTAATTGTCTTAACGAGTTTGTTGCCGAAAAATCAAATATGCGCAGCTTTGCTGCCTTGTTGTCTCAAATAGTTCCGGAAATTCTTTCCCGTCTTTGTATCAGGTGTTCAATTGAAAAAAAATATTTACTCATGGATTTGCTTCTGCAAATATATAAATCTGATAGGAGGACTAATTTCTCTGGTGTTAATAATTTGGCAAATCGTCTCATCCATTCTTTTTCGCCTAATGAGCGTCTTGATTTGATTAATAAATTATTATCCTTTCCAATAATTGATAATAATACTTTATTAAGGGGTAATGAATTTGTTAATCCTATACAATTTCTTGATTTATCCTCTCAAGTTGTTAAGGAAGGTCAAAAGCCGGATATTGATACCGGCAGGGTGCAATATTTTGTCGAATCCTGCAGATCCGAAAATCCAGGAATCAGAAAATGGTCTATTGCTACTCTTGATGTATTATACCATTTAAACCTGTTAGAAGAAGATATAGTAAAGGCTTTTTCAGATTGTTTATGGTTTAAAACGGATGATACTGGTTTTCCTTCCGATACTGACTATTATAAATTTGCATTTCTGGATTTACCCCATCCGGAATCAGTTGATCCGGTATCACTGTTTAGAAATTACATAAAAACAGCCAATTTTCCAGTTCAAAGTAAAGAAAAAGGGGCAGGAATATCTCTGACGAATGGAGTTGATAAATTAAGTAAAGAAATTTTGAGAGGAAATAAATTTATAGAATGGCAGGGAGAAGAAATACAATTGCTTTTTTCAAAAATCATTGAATGGTGGAATGCTGATAAACACTATTTGAAAAAAACGGATGAAGATATGTTATTTAGTTCAGTTAGCAGTGAATTTAATAAACGGTTTAGAAATTTAATGAATATTCTTATTTTTGTTATTTCGCCGAATTTTAATAGTAATACGGATATTATAGTAAAAGAAACCCTTAAAAGAATAATTGATGAGTTTCGAGATTTCGGACTTCCAACTTTAAGGATTAAATGTGCTTTTTGCCATGTTGAAAAAGAAATGGAATTTTGCATTTATGATGAAATCGAATCATATTTAACCTCTAATGACAGAAAACAAATAATTGAAGGATTGCAATCAATATTAATAATACATAAAAACGATGAAAAAGAGATGAATTCCAGATTTATATCTATTCTCGGACAAATGTTTCTATGGCAAAAAGCAAATTGTTTAGCTGAGGTTATCGATATTCTCACTCAGTTAGTAAAAATTCATCCAGATTTATATTTTACCAATATTGAAAAACAGGTATTAATTGGTTTGAGTAACATAGCTGACGATAATAGTGACAGATTCGATTTTGACACATACCTTGTTATCAGAGAAAAAACAGCCAAGATGGCTAATACACTATTCCATTTGTATTCTTATAATGACAAAACTATTCCGGATCAGATTTTGAGATGGTATGAAAGATGTCAATCAGACAAAGAATTTCCTGAAATCCGTAATCAGTGGATTTAGTGGGGGTATTAGGGATATCAGATTACTAAATTATTTTAAAAAAAATTAATATTTTTTACACAATTGTTATTTCCAAAATCGTGCAACTATTTTCGAATCTATCTAATTGTAATAATTTTAATATGGCATTTGTTAAGAAGTTTTTAAATAGTTTCATATCTAAATACCATATTTTGATTAATATTTATATTATTGCAGTATTATGCTATTCTTTAATGAATGATAAATCATCAATTGCTAATTCTACGCTATTAAGAGGCTGTCCAATGGTTTGGAATGAAATTCGAACAATATTTTTTGAATTGAATGATTTCTTGTCTCCAAAACTTTCAGGTTGAGAAAACTCGTCATATTTAATTGTTATATTTCTCCATATATTTGTTGTTACAAATTCATATTGATAATATGCAAAATCAGTTATATCACTTGTTTCAATCCTTACATTATATTTTTTTCCATCACCTTTTGTCCAAAAACTGATACCTGTAGAGTTTGTATATTTTACATCTAATCCCATTCCTATAAATCCATATTGATATTTTGTAGTTACCCTTCCTGTCATTTTCGCATGATACTTTGTTGAATTTGGAGATCCACCAACTGACATAATAAAAGGTGTCGATTTATCACTTTGTGGATTAACTAATGAATTTCCTTTATTGGATAAGTCGTCGTATGAATACCAATAGAAACCTTGAAGAGTTTTATTATCTCCATCTTCAATATTATCTATTATTAATGAATTTTGTGTTTTATTAGTATTTTTTTCCTCAGCAGAAATTGAATTATTTGTTTTAGAACATGTTGAACATAGCAGAGAAACTATTATTAAGAAAACGACCATATTGTTTTTCATAAAACATCTCCTTTGTAATTAATCAAGTTTTATTATTTTTTATTATCACACCACATCAATTATCGAATTATATTTTCAAATTTTTCCTGTCGATAATTAGAATTTTTTTCATTCCAACAAAAAAGTATTGCATCTTTTAATTTTTCAACATTAATAAAATCCTCATCTACAATGGGATTATTGCTTTTAACTAATTTTAGATAATACCCATTAATATTATCTAATGGTACTGAATTACCTTTTAATGTTTTTCTATTCATTACTTTATAAATAGAATCAATTAGAGCAGAATATCCTGAGAATGGATCATTTAAATAAATTTCTGCTTGTTCGACATTTTTATCTGATAGATAGATATTGAATGATGTCATTATATTTTTTTGAAATTTTAATTTATTAATGTCTTTTCCAATTATATAAGCGGTTTGTGCAACAATTAAATCTTCAGAACGATTAGTAGACAGAGCATAAGCAATATCGATTGCGAGATCTTGATCTATTGAATATAATATACGTACAGCCAGTTCCTTTTCTCTAGCTGATGTTCCAATAATTAAATCTTTAAAAAGATTAATTTCGGAAATTTGATTATTCGAAGCGGCAATGTTTTCTGCGCTCTTAACTTGAGCAGCACTAATATTTTCAGAACTTTTCAATTGGGAATGAGTAATAAAATAAGTCGAGAAACTACCAACAATTGTTATTATTATTGGTGTTATTAGAATTTCAAAAACTTTTTTTTTATCACTTGATGTGACTTTCATTTATTTACCTCCAATTTGCATCTTTTTCAAAGTAAAGTATTTCATTCCACACTTAGTAACGTATTATTAAATACTAAATAATTGCAATCAAAATATTGATAATTAATAATAAAAAATGACTATATATAATATATCTAAATTATTTCTACCTCTTATTTATATTATTCACTTTAAAAACGAATTTTGCTTTTCTTTTGGAAATGTCTATATCTGGATTTTACTTTTAATTGTATTAATGGTTTATTTGTTTTTATATCCGGGTATTTATTTCCATCTATAAAGCATTTCATAAATTGATAATGTGTAGTATCAATTTATAAATATTCTTTAACTTAAAAATCGATAAACAGGATTGAAATTTCTATACATATCATTCTCGAAATGTTAAATATAACCTTCTTCATGCAATAAACTTAAAAACACTTAACCCTATAAAAGACTTAGTATTTACATTTCCCAATATTGAAAACACTTCCGAGAAAGTACTTCCTGTAGTAAAAATATCA
>CAYLTM010000165.1:2526-8579 GCA_964386495.1 uncultured Leptospirales bacterium | reverse complement strand
AAAGTCTCAGTGGTCTTATGCTCAATTCCAGTATGCTCAATTCCAGGGTGATTACACCGCTGGTTACACAGATTGCCGATGGTGAAAACGGCGGTGTGATGATGAATGAATTTCCACGTGACTACCCGCGGATCTGGAACGAAATAAAAACTACCGGCAATGGCGTTGCCGGATTAAACGGTACTGAGTATCTCGCTTTATTAACAGAAGCAGGTGTTAGCGATAACGACTACTCTGTAATACAGGCTATTAATCAGCACAAAGTCTGGCAATGCTGCGGCGAAAATTTTTCACCTGAGTCCGTTGAAAAAGCCATTGCTGAAATAAAAAACGCAGACAAAAACTTTCACATGGACGGGGCATCCTGGACAAACAGCATGAGCTGGGTTAAGGGATACGAAAATGTGCTTGAACCAATGACTAAGTTGAGTGCAATGTTCCATGATAAATACGATAAGCTGGTAGCCGATAATCCCGGTGTTACAAAACAGCCGGACTATCAGCGGGCATTGATGTATAATCTTATATTGCAGACCAGCTGTTTCCGTTATTGGGGTCAAGGAATATGGACTGATTACGCTGCCGAGATTTTCCGCCGCGGAAAAGAATTAATTTGATTTAATTCAGCTATCGAATAAATATAATTTTAAATAGAAACGTACAAATTGTGCTGTTAAAAGGATAGTTAAACAATGTTTAAAAAAATATATATAGAGATCACAAACGTTTGTAATCTTAAATGTTCATTCTGTCCCAAAACAACCAGACCGCCGGATTATATGACGGTAGAGAGATTTCGATATATTATTAATGAAATTAAAGGTTTAACACAAAATATCTATCTCCATGTAAAAGGAGAACCTTTCATGCACCCTGAGATAGAGAAGTTAATCGATGCGGCATCAGTAAATAATTTCACAGTGAATATAACAACAAACGGTACTCTTCTTGACGGTAAGTCGGATTTTATTTTTCAATCAAGTAATATCCGTCAGATAAATATTTCCCTACATAGCCATTCCGATGCTGAGATTATTCATAATTTTGATAATTATATAAGCGGCATTATGGAATTTTTAAAAAATGCTGAGAAGTTAAAAAGACCTTACATATCATTAAGACTCTGGAACCTTTCCGAAAAAATTTCTACAAGCAGCCAAATGGCTGAAAACAAAGAAATACTAAACAAAATAGAAAATCACTTTAAATTTAAAAATAAATTAGATGTGAAAATTTCAAAAAAAAGTTTCATCAAAATAACTGAAAATATCTTTGTAAATTTTCAAACAAGATTCGAGTGGCCAAACATAGAGGGAAATTCTGAAAGAAAAAACGGATTCTGTCTGGGTATGACCGACCACATAGCAATACTAGTCGATGGCAGTGTAATCCCGTGCTGTTTAGATGGTAATGGCGATGCGGTTCTAGGAAACATCTTTTCTGAGAAATTATCAGACATTTTGCAAAAACCAGAGGCCCTCAATATTAAAGAAGGATTCAGTAAGGAGCAGGCAAAAATACCGCTATGTCAGAAATGCACTTATAAAGATCGTTTCATGTGATTTTCTTTGATCATGTCCAAACTGATTTATTCATAAATTCTGAATCTGTTCAATAGACAAGCCGGTAATTTTACTTATTAATGTTAGATCGATTCCATTTTCTTTCATTAGTCTAGCATCTTCGAGTTTACCTTCGAGTTTGCCTTCTTTCATTCCTTCAAGTTTGCCTTCATAAAATGAAGTATCTATAACACCCTTCAGATCTCGATATACTTTTAAACTCTCATTATACCTAAAGAGCTCTTCCTTGTTATAATTAGCGATCTCCGCTTTGCTGAAACATTTCAGAAAAACAGGTTCTCTCAGAATTGCAGGGATATCATCAAATGATGGTAAATTCTTTAAAAAATACAGCCACTTATCAAAATGGGTTTCCAGTTGCTCCTCTGTCTTTTTGAATCGAGGCATTTCAATAAATATGAATGTCAATTTTTCATAAAATATTTCGCAGTACTGATCTTTTAGTTTCACATTTGAAAGATAATTATCGTCCCTCAACTCTTTCTTTTTATCAAACTCGAAATCAAGTATGGCAACACAGTAAACCGGTTTGAGTTTATAATCCCACTCGCCTTTTTCAGCCTGTTCACGTATCGGAAATGTTGAATAGAAAACAGTTCTATCCTTAAAAAAGTTTATCTTCGCCTTTTGAAGTTCGACAATAAACGATTCGCCATTTTCGCCTTTGCAGTAAATATCGAATATCGCTTTTCTGTCATTATTCACTATTCCGAGCTGTTCCGTTGGTTTAAACGATAAATCAGTTATTTTGTGCTCATCTTTTAGAACTTCTTTTAAAAAGTCTAACAGGAGATCCTTACTCGCTTCTTCACCAAACAGTTTTTTAAAACCGAAATCTGTATATGGATTAATATATTTTTCTGGCATAAACCACCTCGCCGAGATAAATATAACTATTTGCGAATTATCAGTCAAGAAATTTTTATCAGGTGGTGAATTCAGGTTTTTCAGGAGTGCTGAGCAAATATAAAAAAACCCGCCGATTGGCGGGTTTTTATTAAAAAAAGTTAACACGAAACTGATATCAATTATCAACCTGTCTGAAAACCTTTAGAGATCCAGTTCCATCACCAGCAGACATGTACAAATAGTTTTTGCCGGAGTAATTCACGCTTGCTCCAGAGAAAAATCTTTTAGCACTGCAATTCTTACCAAATGCAGTTCCATCACTAAAAGCTGGATCGCATGTAACTGTAGCACGCCCAATTTGTGTAAAATTTGTGAATGGTATCGCCTTAGTCGTTGTATAATCAGCTGCCCAATTTACCGATATAGTTGAGAGATCAAGATATATTAATCGAGCACCTTCAGTCATAGAATCCATTCCAATATATAGTCTATTTCCATTAAGAACTAATAGACTGATTGCATCAATAGAAGATCCCCATGTTGTTGATGAACCCATTGAAGGCAAATCATTCGCATCAAAGACTTTTTTCCATGTCCAATTACCAATAATTAAAGGATTTCTTGGTCCTGCTGGAACATTAGCCGGATCTACAGTTGTACCCACCCACAGCTCTGGTCTAAGAGACGCTGCATTTGGATAGTTCGGTATTCCGCTGCTTGTTGATTTATTTATGGCAACATAAACATCATTTCCATATTGCACAATTGAAGAAATTCCCCTCTCATGTGGTTTATACGAACGAATATCTACATCATACGAACGAACATTTACCCAAGAAGCAGATTTAACGCTGACAAATGAGCTTAGATCTGCTGCCGGTAGTGGAGCTATCATAAAATTGTGTTTATTTGCAATTATCAAATAGTCACCCGCAAACGACCCGGAACTTATCGTTATATGAGTAATAACATCAATACCGGATGTCGTAACAGCAGTATCTTTAAGAGCAACTAAAGTAGGATTTGTTTGACCAGTATAATTATTAAACCCCGTACAAGACTCCGGAGCACCGGAGCTGATTGTATTAATATTGAATGCGGGTTTCTGGTTAGTATGACTTGACGCGACACCAATATAAACCTTATCCCCATAACCATATACCGCCGATGTTGATTTAACATTTGCAGGTCCCGTAGCCGGACAAGGGAAAAACTGCAGTGTCGTACCTGTGCTTCGAGTCAAAAACACCTGTTGTATCTGGCTTTCGTCTGTAACCTGAGTTCCAGCCAAAAGGTATTGTTCACCATTTAAAGTTACTTTTGCAAAATATCCAACACCATCAACATCTCCAGGTCCGCCATCTATATCATTTGTTGGATGTCCAAAATCGTATCTCTTCGGACTATCAATATCTAGAGCTAACAAAGGAAGAGCTCCAACAGCTAAAGCTGGATTATAGCAATATGGCGTATCAAATCCTACCTGCACTAAGTTAGCTCCGTTCGGATCAAATCTTACCAGTGTGCTGTTTGTAGCATTTGGACCAATGTAAACTTTTCCATTATAAATAAAACTAAAACCTGTCGCTGTAGTATCTCCAAAAGGATCGTCAAACTGCGCACCCTGATCTGGAGTGGTAATAGATACTCCAAGACCTGTGAACGATGCTCTGTCTTTTGGTGCGTTCTGTAGTCTGTAACTTGCGTTTCCTGGATGGTCGCTGTCATATAATGAGACACCGGAGGCAACATTATTAAACTGGTCTCCATCCTGTAAATTAGCGCATATTACAGAATAATTAGTTCCTTCCTGTATAGTCTGGTGAGTTATTGTAACAGTATTTTCACTGACTGAAGCACTTGTAATATCTCCAAGTGGCGGCAGTATAGCATATCGTTTATTACAGTCCGTATTGTTACTGCATGCCGCACGATAATCATAATTTGGATCACTTGAATTAGTAGAAGTGTATACAGGTTTATTAAATGTAATTTTTACTGTGCTAGTTGTTAACGCTTCTGCTGAAACCACGCGCAGCTGTTCATTACCAAGGAATGTTACCGATGTCGGATTAATAATCTGATTAGCGTTGGCAGATTTATCTCTGAGTTCAGTAGAAACCTGAATTTTATATTGAGCACCAGCCATCGGATATGTTGAAACATCCAATAGTATTCTAAAAGTTGAATTATCTATTTTTTCAACTCCTGATATAGTCGGACAATCAGATGTTGTACCTGACAACCTTGTTAGAACATAAGTACCGCTACTGTTGTAATAATCTGCGGATTGATTATCACCAGAGCCAAGTTTCATATCTTCAGAAAAATAAACTATAATTGATGTAGGACTATTATTGGTCGCCATCAAAAGATATGGTGGTATTGTGTCCTGACCCATAAATGTAGTTGTTTTTGCAGTTGGGTCAAGTGTGTTTCCAACTATATCGGTGACAGATTCATTTACAGTAAGAGTATATGTAGTAGCTGCTGTTGAACCAACCTGCAAAATATATTCCTTTAAAGACTGTGCCGTTACCGCAGACACAGCTAATGAAGGAATAGTATAATTTGCTGCATCTGTAGCTTTGGAAAGATTCAAATCTTCATCGAAAGAGACAAGAATTCTGTTTCCAGTCAACAGAACCGCACTAACAACTTTAGGTTTGACAATATCCGGTGTATTAACAGTGAGGTCGGCCGAACCCGTAATAAAATCCTTTGTTGCCTTAATAGTAGCCGTACCAGAACTAACAGCAGTTACAATACCCTTGCTGCCTGTTGTATTGCTGACTTGCGAAACCGCAGAAGCTGTTGAAGTCCATACAACCTGTGTTGTTATTTCCTGAACAGTTCCGTCAGAATATGTTCCATTTGCCCGATACTGAACAACTTCATTTATATTGTACGGACTCGGAACAGTCGCTACAACCGCTATAGATTTCAGAGTTGTTATTTTTACTTCCAGTCCGGTAGAACCGGTTTTACCCAGAAGAGAAGCTTTTATTGTTGTAGTACCAGCAGCTACAGACGTAGCAAGACCTTTTGTAGTATTGCTGATTGTCGCAATAGATTCATTTGTTGACTCCCAGAGTACATAATCAGTAATATCACGACTGCCGTCAGAATAAATACCAGTAGCCTTAAACTGCTGGGTTGTTCCATAAGAAATAGGATTATCAGGAGTAACGGTTATTGAATTCAATGTTGCGGCATTAACAGTCAGGTCAGTTTGGACAGACTTAGCTGTAGCGTCCCCACCTGTACCGAGAGTTATTTCAGCTTTAATCTGTACAGTTCCTGCAGATAAACCCTTTATTCTACCTTTTATTTCATTTAATTCCGCATCTTCAACTTTAGCCGCCAAAGTCCCGGTCTGAATAATAGACCAGGTCGCTGTTTGGGTAACATCCATGCTTGAATTATCTTTAAAATAAGCAACGGCTGAATATTGCTGAAAACCGTTAACTGGTACGCTTGAATTAGTAGGAGCTATTATTAATGCTGTAAATGGATTAGATGCTATCGCAGTTATTATTACATCAGATGTAGCTGATTTACCGCTTAAAGAAGCTGAAATTTTTGCTGTACCGGCACTAACCCCAGTAACTTTTCCTTTAT
>CAYLTM010000165.1:0-2516 GCA_964386495.1 uncultured Leptospirales bacterium | reverse complement strand
AGCAGTATCATTCACTGTCGCATTAGCCGAATCGGAAGACCACGCTACATCCGCAGTAATATCTTTTGTACTATTATCCGAATATATACCATTAGCTACAAATGGATATGTTATACCTGTTGGAAATGTCTTAGTTGCAGGGTCTATTTCAATTTTAACAAGTGTCGCGCTTGTAATAGTCATAGTTGCTTTTGCTGAAAAATCCCCTGACGCAGCAGTCACTTCAACAGTCCCAACTTTAAGTGAGCGGAATTCAGCAGAAGATGTCACATATCCATAATTACTTTTGTCAACAGACCAAGTAACTTCTGACGTAATATCCGTTGTTGAGCCATCTGAATAAACAGAAGTAGCTGTCAACTGTTGGTTAGTACCGTTTGGAATACTTGCTGTTGACGGAGAAATTTCTATCTTAGTTACTGTAGCTGCTGGTGTAGTTGCCGGTACCACAGGTGTTCCAGTGGAATCGGTTGTAGTAACCACCGTTGTATCACTTCCAGTATCTGCTGTACTAGTTGGAGTATCCGCCGTAACAACACCTCCCGACCCGGTTTGAGTTTTGCTTCCGGCATCGCCACCACCACATGAAGTTATAGTAAATAACAACGATAGAAAAACCATCATCATTATGCTTGTAATCTTTTTCATAAACTTCCTCCATATTGATTCATATTAGACCTTTGTAATAAAAACACGGAATATCTTACAATATATGAACAATAGTAAATAACGTCAACAAGAATAAACCCATCTGGGTGGGTTTTTCAGAAATTAGTAAGTTTTTTTCTATTTTATGAGACATAATAAATATTATATACTATAAAATTATGAAAATACGACAGAGTACATCTAAATATCAGATTTGCACAATAATAACTAGTGAAAAAAAAATATTTTTTGGACCACCCATATTATTCGAAAAAAATAGTTTACAATACCTATTAAACATTATCGTCATGATATATAAAAAAAAACTAAATCAAAATGACAATATTTTTTTTCCAAAACAGCATTTCATTTAACTAACTAAATTTGGTTAGAACTATCTGATTATAATGTGGAGTAATTATGAAAAGGTTCAGAGTATTAAAAACAATTATTATTATATCAGCTTTAACTGGATTAGCCGCATCATTAATTATTTTGTTTCAATATTATCAAATACGCAGTGAAACTAAGCTTAACAACATAATAGTTAATATAACTGAACTTTTCTGCGGATCTATTACAGGAGTATCAAACTGTCAGAAAGTCAGCTTCTCCAAGTTTTCCACCATTTTTGGACTACCCATAGCCGCAATAAGTATTTTTATATTTTTAAGTTTGCTGGGTTTATCGATAAAATTGGTTATTGATAAACAGGATAAATCCGAAGTCACCCGGGCATTTTATTATAACCTGATTATTTTAATTTCTGCGGTATCTTTGTTGCTTTTGATTATAAATGCACTTATTATAAAAGCTTTTAATCCCCTGTATGCAATAATTTATATTTCGTCATGGACTGGTTTAACTGCATACTTTTTGTTGTTCAACAGTGGAAATAACTTGTTAGAATTTTTTAGAAATGAAATAATTAACATCACTAATGCAATAGAAGTAAAAAAAATATTTGATCTATCATTCACTGCTGCAATATGTATTGTGTCACTTGCTATTTCAATATTGATAAATAATGCTATGATATCTGAAAAAATAAGAATAATCGATAATACAAAAAGAGACAAAGATATAGAAACTGCTGCTAAAGTATTTCACAGCAAAGCAGTAAAATTTAAAGCTGTTCCGATTCTTGCTGCCGGCAACACATCAGCACCGGTAGAAATTGTTGAATTTTCAGACTTTATGTGTCCCGCCTGTTCCAAAACAGGAATGCTTCTTGAAAATTATGTAAATTCGAGAAAAGACAAAGTGAAATTATTATTTATGAATTTACCACTCGATAACAAGTGTAACAAAAACATGAATTTCCAGCTGCATGATGGTGCATGCGACATAGCTCTCGGTGCTTTTGCGGCAGCAAAACAGAATAAGTTTGGAAATTATTATATTGCCGCGTTTTCTGGAAAAAATTATTCTACGGCTAAAGAAATTGCATTTGCGGCTTCCATGGATATGAAAAAATTCGAAGATGATATGAAAAATCCTGAATTAATAAAAATGCTAAATTCTCATCTTGATGAAGCTACAACGCATGGCATAAATTCAACACCGACTATATTTGTCGGAGGTAAAAAATTTAATCATGCCATTGATGAGGATGTTCTCGATTTAATAATTGAAGAAGAAATCAAAACATTACCTTTAAAAAAATATCTCGGCCAGTGAAATATAATCCCACTCACCTTTTTCAGCCTGTTCACAAATTGGAAAGGTTGAATAGAAAATAGTTCTATCCATAAAATTAAACTTCGCCTTTTGAAATTCGACAATAAAAGTTTCACCATTCTCTTCCATGCAATAAATACAATTTTAAAAAGCAAAAAGACGCAAAAAACCCTGAGTGAATAAACACT
>CAYLTM010000164.1:7952-8597 GCA_964386495.1 uncultured Leptospirales bacterium | reverse complement strand
AAAAAAACGGCAATGAAGTTTATTTGTCCAGTTTTTCCGATTCCAGTTTAACTTCAGCGGAAAAGACTATCCTTACTATAAATCCTGGGTTATTATATTTTTCAGTATTTACACATAATAGATTTGTCTCGCTAACTTTAGTTAAAAGATATAAGACGATCTGTCCAAAGACAGTGATTGTTTTAGGCGGACCTTTTGCAACCTTTGAAGCAGAGGAACTTGTTGAGCGTTATCCTGAAATTGATTATGTTTTAAAGAATGAGAACGAGAATTCTTTTCTGCATCTTATTAATAGTCTGAATAATAATGAACCTTGTAAAAAAATAATTGAGTCAATAACTTGTTGCAATTTATCCAATATAATGAAGGCACCGAAATATGAAGGATCATTAATTAATATTGATCCGAATGAACAATATAAGCTGCTTATTACATCGCGGGGTTCTTCTGAAAAACCATATTTCAGCAGTTATCCTAGATTTTCAGGAACAAATATTCGCTACAGATCTGTTAAGAGTATTATTAGTGAAATAATGTTTTCTGAAATATTATCTGAGAATTTTATATATATTTTACTAGAATTCGTTGCTATTTTTTCAATATAAATATTTTCAAAAGTTAAATATTTTTTATTATCTTTTTCAT
>CAYLTM010000164.1:6495-7942 GCA_964386495.1 uncultured Leptospirales bacterium | reverse complement strand
GTCCAACCGTCAGTTTGTTATTGATTTTTGTAATGAGATCATAGAAAAGAAAATTTATATAATGTGGAATTGCTCTGTTAGACCGGATAACGTGGATGAGGAGCTTCTGAATATCATGAAGTCTGCTGGACTTGAACGAATATTCTATAATACATTATTTTTATCTAAGAAACTTTTATCATTATATAGTGTCAATAACTATCAGCAGATTGCAAAGGCCGCTGAAATTACAAGACGGATAGGATTGTACATGACTGTTTCCTTAAAGGTTGGAACACTTGAAGAAACTAAAAATGATTTTGCTGAAACTGTCAGAGCTTTAAAAAAAATATTGCCTGGTGAATGTCTGATTTCTCAGGCTGCTTATTATCCCGGAACGATACTATTTGATAAAATGAAGGAATCAAATCTGATGAATGATAGTATCTGGTTTACAAAGACAAACCCTGTTATATCTATTCGTGATGATAAAAGTGTTAAGGAGTGGATTTCAAATTTGAAGAATTCGGCGAGTGTTATTTGTGAGTCAGCCTGGTATAAGCCGAAAGACTTTGATAAGCATCGAAAAAATAATCTACATGATTGTTGGGTGACAGATATTTTAGAAGGTGATTATTATCTTGATGATGAGCAGTTTTCTTACGCTGACAGATCCTATCGAAGAGTAATCACTGATATGCAGAAAAATCCTTGGGGATATCTTCGTCTTGGAAAGTTGAAATTCCGTGAAGGAGATTTTGAAACCGCTGAGGAATATTACAAGACAGTTACTGAGATTGTTCCAGCCTATTATGGCGGGTGGTTGAAAATTGCTGAAGCACAGCTTGCTCAGAGTAAAAGAAAAGAAGCAAAAGCCAGTATTGAAAAAGCGTCGTCACTGAGTATGTTTGATGCAAGAATTTCTAATATAAAAAAGGTTTTGAAAGTAAAAAAAATATGAAAGATTGTTGTTGTGAGGATTGTGTCAGTGCGTGTAATAATGATCCCGGCAGATTAATACCGGAAGATCTTTATCGTATATCTGATTTTTTGAAAATCACGGTAAAGGAATTAATAAAAGAATTTATTGTATTTAAAATGTATGAGTTCAAGAACCACAAAATATATATCGCGGCTCCTGCAAAATTAAAAGGCAAGCGATTGCTAGCTGTTCCGGGGACTATCGTTCAGGACTATTATGAGGATGAAAACGGCAGATGTATTTTTCTGGAAAATAATTTATGCAAGATTCATAAAGTAAAACCGTTTGAATGTTCAGCCTATATGGGTTGTCAGGATTCCTTTTTAGGGAAAAAATATAACGCGAATTTTGTTGATAGTTATTTTTCCGCCAAATGGAGAACTTTTCCAATTAACAAGTTTTTATAAAAAGTAATAACATAGTCGATTAATCTTTGAAAGATAATCTATATGTCTAAATCGAAAATACATTGCCGTCTCTACAGTG
>CAYLTM010000164.1:1626-6485 GCA_964386495.1 uncultured Leptospirales bacterium | reverse complement strand
TGTCCAACCGCAGTTTTCCCGCAGACAAAGAAGTTTTTCGCCTTTAGATTTTATTTTCTTTTTAAACAGTAACGATCCGCATTTAGGGCAAGGTTTTGCTGATGGTATTTCCCTTGTTATGAAATCGCATGCGGGATATTCTGAGCATGAATAAAATGGTCTTCCTTTTTTTGAACTTCTTTTTACGACAGATCCCTTGCAGTTTTCTTTCGGGCATTGTCCTAGCGGAAGTGGTTTTGCGTTTCTGCATTCTGGAAAACCAGAACAAGCGAGAAAATATCCGAATTTACCGAGTTTTTTCAGCATGGGTTTTCCGCACTTTTCACATACCTCATCGGTTTTTTCATCGAGCTTGCCTTTCATGTTTTCCATATTCTGTTCGGCAAGATTAACCGCTGATATGAAGGGGTTGTAGAATTCACCGATCATATCCTTCCATTCTACTTTATTTTCTTCAATGTTATCAAGTTTTTCTTCCATGTTCGCTGTAAATTCTATAGAAACAAGTTCTTTGAAATTTTCACAAACGAGCTTATTTACGAGTTTACCGAGTACAGTTGGAATAAGCTGCCTGCCGTTTCTAGATACATAATATCTTTTAATTAACGTGTTGATTGTCGGTGCATATGTTGATGGTCTGCCGATACCGGACTCTTCGAGAAACTTTACAATCGAAGCATCATTATATCTTGGGGGAGGGGAAGTGAAATGCTGTTCATTGAGAATTTCTTTGAGTGGAAGAATCTCCCCATTTTCGACATCCGGCGCGTTTTTTAGTTTCTCCTTATCATCTTTATCAAGAATAGCAAATCCGCTGAAAAGTATTTTACTTCCATTAATTCTAAAAATATAATCTTTCGCGGAAATATCAATGGCGACAGTTTCTGCTTTTTCCTGTGTCATTTGTGAAGCGACAAATTTTTTCCATATTAAATTATAAAGCTTATATTGATCGGATGATAGAAATTCTTTTATTTTTTCAGGTGTTTTATCAACATCAGAAGGTCGGATAGCTTCATGTGCGTCCTGTGCTCCTTTTTTATTAGAATAGAAATTCGGCGAATCTGGTAAATAATCGCGGTCATAATGAGAAGTTATGTAATTTCTTACTTGATCAAGCGCTGTATTAGAAACCCTTGTTGAGTCAGTTCTCATATAGGTAATTAGACCAACGGGACCTTCACTACCGAGAGAAATCCCCTCGTATAATTGCTGTGCAATCATCATTGTTTTGCTGGAATTAAATCCAAGACGGTTCATGGCCTCTTGCTGAAGTTTGGAGGTAATATACGGTGCGGAAGGATTTCTTTTTCTTTCCTTTGTAGTAATCGACGCAACCTTGTATTCTGCAGATTTTAAATCGTTAATAACAGCTTCAACATCGGCTTTAGATGCTAGTTTAATTTTTTCGCCGCCCTTGCTTATTAGAGGTGCGGTACATTCTTTTCCTTTAATTTTAAATACGGCATCTATTGTCCAATATTCTACTGGTGTGAATTTATCAATTTCGTCTTCCCGTTCGCAAATAATTTTTAGCGTAACAGACTGTACTCTTCCGGCTGATAATCCCTTTTTGATTTTCTTCCATAAAATTGGACTTATTGAGTATCCGACAAGTCTATCTAAAACTCGTCTCGCCTGCTGGGCATTAACAAGACTCATGTTGATTTCGCGTGGTTTGGAAACCGCTTCAACAACAGCACTTTTCGTAATTTCATTGAACTCGATACGCATAATGTCGGTACAGCTTTTTTGGAGTGCGTTTGCAAGGTGCCAGGATATAGCTTCCCCTTCACGGTCGGGGTCAGTCGCAAGCAAAACCTTTTTTGATGTAGATGCCATTTTTTTTAGATCATTCAGAAGCTTGGTTTTTCCACGAATAGTAATATATTCAGGTTCAAAGTTATTTTCTACATTCACAGCTAAACGGGATTTCGGCAGGTCGATGATATGTCCCATGGATGATGATATCACATAACTTGTTCCCAGATATTTGTTTATAGTTTTTGCTTTAGATGGTGACTCGACAATAACCAGAGTTTTATCTTTTTTCTTTTCTATTCCTGTTTTTTTCATAAGTGCAGGTTCAGCCTTGTTTTGTTTTGTACTGTTCGAAAATTTTATATCAAGCGTGATACCGTAAATAAAAGGTGCCAGACTTGTTTTATGTTTTATGCAATGAGTTTGTATTGTAAATTCTTTGTCAATAAAAAACTGTTTCTTCAACCAGGGATTTACTTATGACTGGAAGTAATGAAAATTTGCTCTGACACCATTTTTTGCTTGATAATATTTAACTGTAATTGAGAGAATTACATTAAGTGTTTTCCTGCAAAATATGAGGAATTTCGAATCTATTTCTGAAGTCGATATCCTTAAAGGATCTGGTAATAAAAAGGAGATTCCTATGTATTCTATATTACATTTAGAAACAAGCTCAATGTTTAAAAAAATCATCAGTGATATTTGTGCCGAATTATCAATTGAATATCACCATTGTGCCAGTTCCATTGAGGCATTCGATTTGATGGGTAAGGCGAAAATTTCATTGATAATTACTGCTATGGAGCTGGAAGATGAGAATGCGGAAAAATTTATACAATCCCTCAATGAATCCGCACACAATGCTATTCCGATAGTTGTTATAACAGGCAATGATACTTATGAAGACCGTCAAAAGATGTATAATTTTGGTATAGTTGATTATATAGTTAAAAAATCGAAAATTGATGAAATAAAACAAAATATTCTGTCGTATAAAAATGATTCTGAAATTCTTCAAAAAATGGATACTCTAAAGTATGCGATTTGTGATGATCATCAAACTGACAGGAAAATCATAGAGCGAATTTTCGGTTTGTATAATATAAAGAATTTTGATATTTATGAATCCGGAGAAGACTTATTAAATTCAAAAAGAAAATATGATGTGTATCTTGTTGATCTACTGATGAAGAATCTTTCTGGACAGGACATTGTTCACCGTTTACGAAATAACGGTTGTGATGGTGTTATAATAGTGATTTCCGGTGTAGACAATGTGAAGACAATTTCAAAGGTACTGGCAATCGGTGCTGACGACTATATAATCAAACCTTATAATAACGAAATATTTATATCGCGTTTAAAAATAAATATACGAAGTTATTTGCTGGTGAAGGAGGTAAAAGAGAAAAGCCTGCAGCTCGAAAGAGCGGCAATAACAGATGGTCTAACCGGATTATATAATCATAAACATATTTTTGATTTACTGGATAATGAAATCGCTAAGCAGCTAATCACAAAAACTGAATTGTCAATTATAATGTTTGATATTGATTTTTTTAAAAAAATGAATGATAATTTTGGTCACCAGTTTGGCGACGTGGTTCTAAAAAAAGTTGCAGATATTATAAAAAAATCTATACGGACAACTGATGTTGCGGGCAGATACGGCGGTGAAGAATTCATGGTGATTCTGCCTGGTGCTAATCTTGATTGCTCTGTGAAAATTGCGGAAAAAATACGTCGAAGCGTGGAAAGTATTAAATGTCCGAACAAGGAAAATTTCTTTTCATCTATCAGCGGAGGCGTACGTTTTTACGAAGGTGAAACGGCAAAAGAATTTGTTAAAAAAGCTGATGATCTTTTGTATAAAGCTAAACACGGCGGCAGAAACAGAGTGGAGGTTTCTCAGTAGGTTGTTAATAAACCGGCAGCTTGATTCCCGAGAGCCGTTGATATAATTCAATAGCGAATGAATCGGTCATACCGCAGATGTAATCACAGACTGAAAGTATTTGCTGGTACGTATTTAGCTCAATATCTTTTTCCCATGAAATGTCATTATACTGGTTAATTCTTTTGAAATATACCTCGGGTATAAGCTTACGACATAACGCATTTTTTTTACCTGAACCGCTTTTATCGAGAACTGCGGGAATAAATATATCGAATAGACCGCCGATTGCCTGGAAACCCGCGCACTCAATTTCGAGAACCCTGTTGGTGCTGTAAATATTTTCAATAGAAAAATTTACTATAGATTTGTATTCGTTATTACTTTCGATGGAATTTATCAGTGAATCAATTTTATTCAGACTTTGAATATTCTCGATGTTTGAGATATAAACAGCCATCGACTGTTCAATAAGCACATTGATAGCTGCAGATCTTAGACGTGCAATCCGGATTTCCCTGTCGTAATCCTTTTTGTCAGAAAATCCTTTATTCCTTGAAGCGATAGGCATCAGCAAATCATAATAGTCTGCGAAACTAATGAGATCCAAATGATACGCATCTTCCATGTCTATTATCGCATAACATATGTCGTCAGCGGCTTCTGAAAGATATGTCAGCGGATATCTGGGATAGGATTTTTCACCGTTTTCCTTGAAATTCAGTTGAGTATATAGCTGCTTAAAAGAGGGGTAATCCTCCTTAAAGAATCCGAACTTTTTTTTAGAATTATTTTTCAGTGATGACGAAGGGTATTTAATAAATGATGCAATTGTTGAAATTGTTAGTCTAAGTCCTCCGGCTCTTTGCCAGTTTTCCAGCCTGGTTAATATTCGGAATCCCTGTGCGTTACCTTCGTAATTCAGCAGGTCGCTCATTTCCCAGTCGTCAAGCGGAAGAGCTGTAATATTATTTGACATCCAATGCTGTATCGCGTACTCTCCAGAATGACCGAATGGAGGATTACCGATATCATGAGCCAGACATCCTGACGACACTATCATCCCGGGATAGTAGGGGTTGATTTTAACTCCGTTACCGGAAAGATACACGCCGAGAGTGTTGCCGAGGGTTCTACCAGCACATGAAACCTCAAGACTATGAGCCAGCCTTGACCGTGCAAGATTTGAAGTGGACATCGG
>CAYLTM010000164.1:0-1616 GCA_964386495.1 uncultured Leptospirales bacterium | reverse complement strand
TATCCGATCGTGATCCTTTTCAAACTCTGTCCGGATAGTTTTATCTTTTTCCGGCGGTTCCTCGTCATATAGCCTTTCATCAGTGATGATTTGTTCCCAGAATTGTATATTTACCGGCATTTCATTTTTTCAATAAACTTTGTATTCTATCAACTGCTTCAAGAACATTTTCTCTGCTGTTGAACGCACTGAATCTTATATAGTTTTCACCGCAGGCTCCGAAACCAACGCCGGGTGTGCAGACGATGTTACCCTGTTCAAGAAGTTTGTCGAAAAAGTCCCATGATGAAGATTCTGTTTTTACCCAGATATATGGCGAGTTGTCTCCGCCAGTCGTCTTATAACCAAGATCAATCATACAGTTTCTTATGAGCTTCGCGTTATCGAGATAGTGATCAACAAGTTTTTTTACCTGTTTTCGCCCCTGAACTGAATAAACCGCTTCAGCCCCTCTTTGAACAATGTAAGACACACCATTAAATTTTGTAGTATGCCGTCTGTTCCATAACGCATGAAGATTGTGAGTTTTTCCGGTTGAGTCATAAGCTGTGCATTCTTTCGGCACAACTGTAAACGCGCATCTAGTTCCAGTAAATCCCGCGGTTTTAGAAAAACTTCTAAATTCTATCGCGACCTTTTGTGCGCCGTCAACTTCGTATATAGTAGTTGGAAGATTATCGTCCTTAACGAAAGCCTCGTAAGCGGCATCAAACAGAATCAGGGATTTGTTTTCAATCGCGTAATCAACCCAGTCCTTCAGCTGACCGAATTTCGCGACTGCTCCAGTCGGATTATTTGGAAAACATAAATATATCAGATCAACTTTTTCTTTCGGAGGAGAAGGGACGAACCCATTTTCTTCGTTGCAGTCAAGATAATATATTCCGCCGTATCTGCCGTTGGAGTTCTCGCCGGTTCTGCCAGCCATGACATTCGTATCGATATAAACCGGATATACGGGGTCGGGGATTGCAATTTTAATATCATTAGAAAAAATCTCCTGAATATTTCCAGTGTCGCACTTTGCTCCGTCACTGATGAATATTTCGTCGGCAGTTATCATTACGTTTTTTGAATGGTAATCGAATGAGGCGATTTTTTCTCTAAGAAAATTATACCCTTGTTCAGGACCGTATCCGCGGAAAGTATTTTCATTATTCATATCGTCAATAGCTGTGTGCATAGCTTCAATGCAGGCTTTAGGGAGCGGCATAGTTACATCGCCTATACCCATTCTTATGATTTTTTTTGTGGGATTTTTTTCCTGATAAGCTGTTACTTTTTTAGATATTTCTGAAAATAAATACGACGATTTTAGTTTAAGATAGTTTTCGTTAATTTTTATCATTGGCACCTCATGTATCTTTCATATAGAATATTTACCAAACCGCAGGATATTATCTATTGTCAAGGCAATTTCTACACAGTTTGTTAAAGATTCGTATTATCTTTGAGTACCTCCTCATAAGAAAGAGCTCTGACACCTTTAAATAAATGGTGTCAGAGCTCTTTCTTAAAACGCGAAAATAATTGTGCCAAAATAATGGATGCTGCAAATTGTAATAACGCCAATGATGTAATTATCTAAATGGTTGATTATGAATAAAGATGTGCGG
>CAYLTM010000163.1:0-8614 GCA_964386495.1 uncultured Leptospirales bacterium | reverse complement strand
ATACGGAGTTTATCCTCGTGAAGAATCAGAAAACCTATGAGAACAATAAATACCGGCTGCAGGTGCCCGATTAATACAGCGTTTAATATTGTCGTTTTGGTCATCGCGAGATAATATAGAAGATCAGCAATGACAGTGCCGGATATTGTAATATAAGTAATCACCCCGAATTGTTTCCTGTTAATCAAAAGACTTTTTCGTGCTGTCACAACCGCATACAGCAAAGCGATTATCGCGCAAAATAATGCACGGACAGCTGATGTCTGGATTATGCCGGTATTTTCAGTATAGGACATGCGGCTCAAAACAGGCTCTATTGCCCAAATTAGTCCTGCCGTTAAAACAGCGATGATTCCGATAATTTTTTGAACTTTTCGCGGACAAAGGTTTTTCATGATGCCTGTTTTTTTTGTCGTTATAACATTTTTAGTCATTACCGTAAACCTTCCTCGGATCAAAAATCAGATTTCCATCAACGACGTAATCACCCTCGCTGAACTTTCGGAAAAAACAGCTCTTGTAACCGGTATGGCATGCCGCTCCGCCGATTTGATTAACAATCAATAGAATGGTATCGTTATCGCAGTCAATCCTGATTTCGATGACTTCCTGCAGGTGCCCGGAGGACTCACCTTTCTTCCAGATCTTCTTTCTGGATCTGCTGTAGTAATGAGCGTAGCCTGTGTCAACAGTTAACTGATAAGCTTCATCGTTCATATAAGCCAGCATGAGCACTTCTAGAGTTTTATCATCCTGTACAATCGCGGGCAACATCCCGCATTTTTCAAAATCGGGTTTAATCATTTTCAAGTCCTTGTTATTTTTCCGCTATAACTAGCATTTCAAAATCGTCGATTGTTAATTTATCATTTCTGGAGAACGCTCCAAGTTTCGCTCCATAGATGTCAACTTTTTTAAACCCTAGAGTTTTGAGCAACCATGTGATTTCTGACGGCACATAATATCTTTCATTACATTCGAGAACCTTTTCTTTGCCGTTGTCATCAACAACTGTAGTAATGTTGTGATCTCGAAATGTCATTAGATCAAATGAATTTTTACTATAGGCCGCGTTTCCTTCTTCTTTTCCTGAAGCACAAAACTCCTCAACGGAATGATGAACAGGAAAAAGACCATTTAGAGTTGTGAATATTATTTTTCCTTTATCGGTTAATGATGCTGCCGCACTTTTTAGAATCTCGTAATTCATTTCATCAGTTTCCATCAATGGAAAGGCGCCTTCACACATCATTATTGCCGCGTCGAACTCTTTATTGAAAGGCAGATTCCGTGCGTCCTGTTTTTGAAAAACTATTTCGAGATTACTCTCCTTCGCCTTCTTCATTGCCATCTGCAAAAGTGAATCGGATAGATCTACACCTACAACATTATAACCTCTTTTAGAAAGCTCAATCGTATGCCTGCCGGTTCCGCATCCAATGTCAAGAATACGCAGACTTTTATTAAAGTTGATTTCTTTTTCGATAAAATCACACTCGCCGAATGTACCCTGTGCGAAACTTTCATTGTCATATTTTTTCCCATAATCTTCAAACAAAACTTCATACCATTTCTTCATTTTAACCTCCTTTTATGTCCTCAATGCTGTAACTATTTTCTGCAAATATTTTCCAATATAACCTTTTGTAAAGATATTTTTCACGATTATCAAAATCAATAATACATTATCACTTTAAAATAAAGTATTGTATTATTTATTGACAGCTATTGGAATTGGCTACATGAATATAAAATTATTGATAAAAAAGTAGTATTAGTACGGAGTAAAATGAAAAATATTAGTAAAAACTCAAAAATCGCTATAATTGGTTCTGGTCCGGCAGGTTTAACAGCAGCCTGCTATTTAAAAGACTCGGGATTCAACAACATAACAATTTTCGAAAAGGAAGGCAGAGCTGGCGGCAAATGCTGCTCATTTGTTTATGACGGAAGAACCTATGAATTAGGTGCTGTGCTCGGGACAAGATTTTATAAAGTAACAATGGCGATGATGAATAGAGCGGGCATAAAGCCGAATATTTTCGGTAGCCATAAAAATATTGCCATACCCGGAACTATGAAAAAACTCGGTTATCAGTCACTTGCATACGTGTTCCCGAATTATATCGATAAAAAAGAAATACCATCATTGATATATCAACTTATAAAATATTTATTTATTGCAATCAAATTTCATCATATCTATAAACCCGGCTTTTCAAAAATTCATCCAGATCTGACGATAAATTTTAACGAATGGATGAATAAATATAATATGAATGTTTTCGGTAAGTTAATACAGATACCGTTTACAACTTTCGGATATGGCTACTATAACGAAGTTCCAGCGGCTTACGTGCTCAAATATATGGATGTTCCCACAGTCGCGTCATTAGTATTCAGATTATTATTCAGATGGGAAGGCGGCGTTCAGAAAGTTTGGGAAAATCTGGCAGCGGGATTCGATGTTAAGTTTAATTCAAAAATATCAAAAATACGCCGCAATGAAAATATTGTAATCACAAACAATGGCGAAGATATTGAAGCTGATTATCTGATTATTACATCGCCGCTAGATGAACTTCAGTCTGTCATGGATATTTCTGATGATGAAAATTGTTTGTTTGAAAAAATTTCATATTATGATTACTATGTGTTTTCATGTGTCGTCGAAAATTTTCCGGTCGGTTCCGGATTTATTCCAAGAAATTTTTGTTCCGATAAAAAAGGTCATATGATGATTTGGGACAGAAGAAACAAGGATAAAAATCTATTCACCATATATGCTATAGGCGATCCGTCACAATCCGAGGATGACGTTAAAAATATTATTATAAGCGATATCCAACAAGGCGGCGGCAGCATTTCTTCTTTTGTTGCCGCAAAAAAATGGAAATACTTCCCCCATGTCAAGGGTGATGATCTTAATAATGATTTCTATATAAAACTGGAATCTTTTCAAGGAAACAAAAACACTTTTTACGCTGGAGAAGTTATGTCGTTTTCCACTGTTGAAATTTCAGCGAGATATTCAAAACATTTGGTGGAAAAATATTTTGGTTAAAAATCAATTTTTCAGGCGTGGTGAGCGGATGTTGAAAATGCCGATCGCACCATATTTGATGGGAAGCAATCGGCTAAAGTCTAAACGATCTGGAAATCAACTTTCGAATTTCAAGCACATGACCGAACAATTTTTAACGCTTAAAAACCCTTAATATATATATAACCAGTTGAAACCAATCATTTCATTCAACGATATTTTATCCCCCTTAGATAAAAAAAGCCAAACAATATAGAAATCAGTTCAGTCAGTTTAATAATACACATAATTTAATATATTGTCTCGACATAATTAGAGAATCACTGTTTTTGTCGAATTATAAAAAAAGGCCGCCCGAAGGCGACCTTTTTTAAATTGAAATAGACTTATTCTAGTAAGGAGCTGTACAAGATCCATTACAAATAATAGTATTATCCTGTGTCATAACAAATGTTGTGTTATCATAAACACCGCCGCCGGCTGAACCTGTTACGTTAACATGATAAATCGATGTGTTTGTAATAGTCAAATCCGATGTCGCACTATTTTTAACAGTTACTTTACCGTTTCCAGGATTTGAGTTTGTAACAGTTACTCCAGCCGAACCTCTATGTGCAATAGCAATCATTCCAGTACCGCCATTGGATGCAGTCACCTGTCCACTGGCTCCTACATTGTTAACGATATTGACTTTTCCGCCGCCGCTTTCTGTTGCTGTAACTGCACCGGAACCATTATTGATTACATTGATTGTTCCAGATGATGATTCTGTAACAGTAACCGCAGCTGAACTATTGTTAACAATATTCAGATATCCGCTACCCGTTAATGTTTCAACTATACCTACAACATTGCTGCCGGACTCAGTTATGTGAGAGGTTAACAGCATTAATGCTGAGATATCATTATTATATGTGTAGTCCTCATCTCCTGTATGGGTGATTACTATTGGAGATGAACCTATCGCGTTGACTGTTACTTTACCATTACCAGTATTAGTAATAGTCACTGCAGCTGTACAAGCGTTATTAACTGTCATCACGCCATTACCAGTATTAGTAACTGTTAAAAGAGCCGCCACCGATGACTTGTTAACGATATTCATTGGTCCGTTTCCTGTTAGAGTTGCTACAACGTTTTGACCATTGTTTGCCACATTAATAGTTCCGCTACCTGTTACAGTAGATGTAACATAAAAGTTTACATTATTAACAACATTGACAAAACCGCCGCCTGTAATTGTTGAGATTACATACATCGGATCAGATGATCCGCCAATTAACGCAGCTAATTCTGCTCCTGGTTCTGGATATACGTGCTTAAACCCATCACTGTATGTAAGTGTTATTGCTTCTGTGCCAGTAGCATTTACAGTTATATTTCCATTTCCAGTGTTAGTCACCGTTACAGCCGCAGTACAGGTATTGTTAATTGTCATTATACCATCGCCTGTATTTGTCGCAGTAACCACGCCGCCGTTATTAACAAGGTTTATGGTTCCGATTCCTGTTTCAGTAACCGCAACATGAGCACCATTATTAACTACATTAATAAATCCGGTACCATTTAGAACAGCGGCTGTATCATAAGCATGATTACCGGTTATTTTAATGTTCGACATTATTAATGCCATTGTAGCTGCGTCCACATAAGTGTAATCATTATCGCCATTATGGATAATTGTGATAGCTTCAGTACCGGTAGATTTTACTGTTACGCGGCCGTTTCCAGTGTTTGTTACAGTAACTGCTGCTGTACAAGTATTGTTGATAGTCATTAGGCCATCACCAGTATTTGTCGCGGCAATTACACCGCCATTATTGATAATATTAATTGTTCCATTTCCTGTTTCAGTCGCAGCTACGTGTGCACCGTTGTTCATTACATTGATGTAACCGTCGCCGTTTAATATAGCGGCAATATCAGTTGCAGCTGTTCCGGTTTTGGAAATGTGGGAAACTATTACAGCTAATACTTCAGGAGGACCATATGTATGATCAAGACCATCGGTATAAGTTAGAGTAATAGGTGTTGTTCCAGTCGCGTTCACAGTAATGTTTCCATTTCCTGTATTTGTTACTGTAACAGCTGCTGTACAGGTGTTGTTGATAGACATTATGCCATTACCAGTATTTGTAGCAGACAATACTCCGCCTTTATTCAAAATTGTCATTGTTCCGCTACCAGTTAATGTTCCTGCAACAGCTCCGCCATTATTGACAATCGCCATTGTTCCAGCTCCTGTTACAGTTGCGGCAACATGTGCGCCGTTGTTCTGAACATTGATAAAACCGTCGCCTGTAATTTTAGGACTTACATCACCTGATGTTTTACCGGAAAGAGTTATATGCGACAATGTTTTAGTATTATCCGGTATTACTAGACCTGTAATTTCTACGGCAAAAGTACTGATAGAAGTATTAACCATAGTAACTGAAGCACCAAGACTTAATACCCTGCCGTTTAATGTTGTTACAGCTGTATTCCCAGCTGTTGAAAATGTCGCTCCCGCTTTGGATATGATAGTTCCGACCATTGTTCCGCCGCCTGCGCCATTAATAGTAGCCGCGCTGCCGACTATCCAGTACACATTCTTCGACTGAGCACCGTTTAAAAGAATTACATTAGCAGGGGCAGTGTCGCCTACTGTTAGTGAACTTTTCATCTGGAATACCCAAACTGCGTCAGCGTTTTTTTTCGCGTCGAGTGTAAGATCACCGCCTGTCAAAAGAAACGCACCGGATTTTGCTTTATATATACCAGCTTCAAGTTTTTTTCCAGCTAACTGATCCGCACTAACTAATTTAGCATCGGGCAATTTAGCAAGATAATCATAAGTGGATGACGCGTCAGCTAGAGCTTCAGTAACAATCGCGAAAGACGCGGCTGTTCCCTGTGGAGCATCCGAGTATATCTTACCGCTTACAACTCCCATATTCAATGGAGTTTCCGTATAGCTGAAAGATGAATCGTGAAATCCTGTTATCATCGTTGACGTACCTGTAGTTCCCATGTCTCCAAGAATTACCGTGCCGGTTCCCTGATTGGTTACTCCAGCACTGCCGCCGAGAACAGCAAATGTTGCCGCTTTCCCAAGATTAATCTCACTGGCAGAAATCTGCAGACTTTTCGCGGAATCATCACCGCCAGAACCGCATGCGTTAATAAAGGATGCGGCAATCAGCATTCCCATAATCCCAAAAATCTTTTTTGTAAAACCTTTCATAAGTTTTCTCCTTTTGTAAGTTTAGTTGTACTTATCAGAAAGTGGTTTTTAACAATTATTTACCGCATTCCGTGCAATCGGCTCAGAGGCGTGATTCATCATTGTAGAATACCATTTTAAAATTAGTACTCTGCTAATATAACAAGGAACTCAATTTTGTGCAATATGGTGTTAATATAGTAATTGTATATAATTAGGATTAGTGATAAATATTAAAGGGATTACGGTAAGCGTCTTATAAGCCCCATATTGACATAGTGATTATCCTGAGCCACAGAAATCTAATAAGGAGAAAATCTATGGCAAGAATAAAGATCAATAAGGAAAAAACCGATTAAGGGGCTTTATGGTTATATGCGCAATAATTCATCTATCAATGCTTTTTCTACAAATTTATTTAATGACAGTTTAATTTTTGAGGATGCCAGTGCAATTTCCCTATGCAGTTCCGGCGATAATCTTAAATTAAATTTTCCTGAATATGGCTTTTCTGGTTCTTTTCCATCCTTTATACACCAAGCTATATAATAATTTATAGATTCCTTGAATTCTTTTTCAATTTCATCAACTGATTTCCCTTGAAATGTTATAACGTCATTTGTGTTTATCACATCCCCGTGAAAAATCTTCGCTTCTGAATCATATTCAACTATCCCAAAATATCCTTTATATTCCATCATAATTCGATTCCAGTCTTTTCTAAAAATCTTTTAACCGAAGCAGCGGTTTATTCCCTCTTTTTACTTATAGTACGAGCAAAAGACTCGCTCTATCCGGTATTCTTGTTGGAACAACTGGATGCTTATTTTTCAGATTATATGGAGTAGTGAGGCCTATTAATATCAATATGAAATATAATAATAAACTTCGTGATAGCTTATTATTAGATTCCAATATATCTATGACACCTATTATTGATTTAGATGAAACAAAAAAATACAATAATCCAGTTTTTGGTTTATTACTTACATACAATTTTACTGGTAACTAATGAATCAATACATTGCAATAATTCAATATTTTTCAATTTCACCTGTTCGTTTAAAACTATTTCTTAGAATGACAAAGATTTTCCATAAATTTTTGCTATTCCGATTTTGTCTAAATCTGTCAAAATAAATGACAGGTCACCCGCACCGTTGCACTGCGGATACCCCATAACAGATGCCGCGTCATATGATGTAAGTGCCCGCCAGTTATTGTCCTCGAAGCAGGTGCCTGATTCCGGGCGGGTATGCTCGTGACGCAGACCAAGAGAATGTCCCAGTTCATGACGAAGAATTCCAGTTAGAGTAAGAGGAGTCCACACATTGAAAGAGGAACTGTTTATCATAATATTTCGGCACCATCTGGGATCATTCGGAAAAAATGATCTCGCGAGATAATTCTGACCGCTTGTCGGATTGACATCAAACATTACTCTATAATTCGATGAAGTGCAATAAGCGTCCTCTGCCTGCACATATATGAAATTCACATTTGCCGCAGATTCCCATGCGGCAGTAGCATCCGACATTGCCATAATTACCGCCAGCTTGTTGGCTCCGAAAGAATCGCTAATACAGTATGTCAGCTGTGTTTTCATCGAATCGCTCCATACAACATCAACGCCATTTACACTGTTTACAATCGAACCATTAAAAGCTTCATTGTAGGCTTTAACATATTCCGCGTAGAGCTGTTTCATTCGAAGATCACTGTTAACAGGAGTATCTCCGTCTACAATATATATGCCGGTTGCAGTTCCCTGAAATGTTTCTTCATAAGCCTGCGACTTGAACTGTTCATAACTTTTTAAAATTGTTTCATCATTCACAGATAGTCGGTTATCATTCTGTCCAGAACATTTTAGAAAAAATATAATAAGCACGACAATAACAACTACTATAATCAGTATTAAATTTCTTGTTTTTTTCATGAGTTCCTCCTGTACTATTCAATATAACCTCATTCATAATCCGGCCTTGCCGGAACCAAAATCAAGTTATCCCTGATGTGCTCTTTCCACATATCAAATTGTCCCTATCAATAAAGTATCTTAAATAAAAAAGAAGACCGTCCGAAGACGGTCTTGAGAGCCTATGAAGCCTGAACTAAATACTAATAAGGAGCTGTACAAGAACCATTACATATAATAGTGTTATCCTTTGTGCTCTGAGTAACAGTATTATCAAATGTTCCGCCCCCATTTGTGCCGATTACATTGATATGATATTGTGAAGTATTTGTAACAGTTACCGCACCCGCTGTTGAGCTGTTTGTAAGAGTAACCTTACCATTTCCGGAATTGGTTACAGTTAATCCAACTGTTCCGATATTATCAACTGCTATCATTCCAGTTCCGC
>CAYLTM010000162.1:0-8646 GCA_964386495.1 uncultured Leptospirales bacterium | reverse complement strand
TCATAAAAATTTTCTATTTCGATCTTATATCACATCTTTTTATTGACAAAAAGTATCTGAATGTTTCATAATATCAATTATATTAAAATGATCGTAATATTGAACTTGGTTATTCCAATACCGATCAGTTTGTACGGTTATGATATCTGGATTAATCAACATAACGCTGAGTAAAAATAAATATAGAGAAGTATTGAGGCTACAATGAAAGAAATGTCAACCATAATCATGCCGACTTTTTTCGGTTATTTATTTTGTGTATTTCTTGCTTATATGATATTGTGGCGGAAAAAAAGAAAAAAAAATGTAAGAATTCTACAATGGGTTGTTGCATCATTCACGACATTATTTTATCTATACGCGAGAATAAATTATGTAAAGAATTATGACTGGGAATATGCGGCTGTCGGCATTCATATTTCAGCCTCTGCACTTGTTTCTATAATATCGCTTCAATACTTTTATAATAAAAATTTATACAGATTTTTCTTTGCAGTTTTTTGTCTTCATTTTATAATATTTTACGGTCTGTTATTTACTGTGGGGGGATATCCTGTTCATACATATGGACATTTGAATGGTAGTGTCTTTCATGGTGTTAATGCATTGGTTCATGCTTACTTTGCGGTAATGATGTCCATAGTAGCATGGCTGTCCTATAAGACGATCCCAATCGTAGAGGACTTTGACGCGATGTCATCCAAACAGCTTCAGGTAATTGAGCAGCAGACTATTCAACAGCGTGAAATGGCGGCTGATGTAAGGTTGAAAATGACTGAGCTTTTTCCTCAAATAGAGCAGCAGGAAAACGTTGCTGTCGATTTTCAGGAAAAAATGCAGGCGCAGGCTGCTTCATTTGAAGAAATTTCAGCTACACTGGAAGAGTTACTTGGTAATTCTGAAAACATTTTTATTACCGCTGAAAAACAGGTTGATGAATCCAATAAGACAGAAGACATGATTAATGATTTCAAAGAAATTAAAAGTAAAACCAAAATCAAACTGAATTCAACCCTTGAAGGAATAAAAACTATTGTTAATGAATCAGAAAAGGGTAAAGAAAAGCTTAGCGTTGTTGAAAAAACCATTAATGAGATTATGACTCAGAGTGATTCTATAAATGATATGATTGGTATTATAACCGATATCGCTGATAAAATTAATTTACTATCGTTGAATGCGTCTATAGAAGCGGCTAGAGCTGGTGAACATGGTCGCGGTTTTGCTGTTGTCGCGGACGAAATAGGCAAACTGGCTAATCAGACAACGGACAGTATTAAACAGATTGAAACTATGCTTATACAGAGCACAAATACAACTTCATCAGGCGTGCAGATTATTAAGGATACTTCAGATATTATCCGGCACATGATCGAAAGTATGATTAATAGTTCGGAAAGAATCGGCGACCTGCAGAATTCCATTATTACGGAAGAAGAGTATATTGAACAAATATATTCCCAGATGAAACAGAATATTGAGCTAGCTAATCATACTGAAGTAGGAATGAGTGAACAAAAGCTGGCGCTTGAATCGACCACGAAAGTTATCGAGCATCTTAACACGTTGGTTGAAGAACTTGTGAGCGGCGTTGAGGTCTTAACCTCATCATCAGAAAAAATTGCGGACAACGCCAAAATACTTTTAGATAAAACGGAGTTGGCCGCTTTGAAATAATCTTAATATATTATACTTTTGCCGACGCTCTTTTTTTGTAAAACTTTTTAATCAATATGATACTGATGATTATTACCGCGACTGAAATAATGACTATTCGCATACGTGACTCAACGCCTGCTACTAATGTTTCAATTGATGATATTCTGGAGCCGAAAAAATAACCCAGCCAGAAAGTAACCTGCGATGTGAAACATGCTGTGCCAAGGGAAGCCGCGATAAATTTCCAGTGAGACATATCCGACAGCCCGCACAATGAAAAGGTCGGGTTTCGTATTCCACCGGGGATAAATCTTACACCGACCACCATCCAGGCTCCGTATTTTTTGACTTTGGAACTGTATTTTTGATACGATTCTTCAGATAACATCATTCGACCGATTCGGGTTTTCATAAGTTTTGTGCCGAATAGCTTAAACCAAAGAAAATACCAGTAGTCGGTAATGAAAACCCCGAGTATCCCGGCTATTAGAGTCGGTACCCACATTAAACCACCGTATTTATAGGACAAATAGCCGCCTGTAAACAAAAGGACTTCTTCTGGAATTGGAATCAGAAATAATATCAGACAAAAACCGAGGAAAATTGCTATGTATGGATAATTACTGAAAATAATTAGAAGTTCATTGAAATATTCCATATATACCTCTATGCGTAATTTGTTAATTGAATAAATCAATAAAGAAATTTACATATAATTAGTAAAGTATTTAATTATCATGTTAAATATTATCTGAATTGGAGGGAATTTAATTTCGGGTATAAAAGACCGACATCTTGCCAGTCCTACAACTCAAATTTTTATTACCCCCTAAATCCCCCAAAGTGGGACTGGAAATATCATATCTAATAATATTCTCTCATTGATTTATATACCATCTTAGTAAAATTATAATAAATACTTTTCATCAAAATCCAAAGCCCCCTTCGGGGTTGGGGGTATTAAAAACTGATTAAATACTGTTCAGATAGTTATTTTCCTCTTATAGGCCACTTTCCCTTAAATACTTCCACCGCTGGACCCTTCATAAAAACGTGATTACTTGTTTTATCCCAATGGATTTTAAGATCACCGCCCTTTAAATGGACAGTAACTTTTTCACTCAGCTTTTCTATCAGATTCCCGGCAACAACCGCTGCTGACGCTCCAGTTCCGCAGGCAAGCGTTTCGCCGGAGCCGCGTTCCCATGTTCTCTGAATGATTTCTTTATCGTTAATAATCTGTATGAATTCAACATTTGTTCTGTTTGGGAAAAGGCTGTGGTTTTCTACAAGTGGACCATATTTTGTTACCGGAAAATTTTCAGTATCTTCCACGAAAATGACCGCATGAGGATTTCCCATGGATATTGCTGTTATATCGAAGCGGACAGCATCCTCCAGTTCAATGGACTCGTTAATTACCTTGCCCTCGTCTCCCAGCATTGGTATAAGAGATCTTTCCAACTGTGGCTCGCCCATGTCAACAGTGATTTGATCCGCTTTATTTCGTTTCGTTTCGATAATTATATTTTTTATGCCGGCTAAGGTTTCAATAGTCAAAGTCTTGGATTTTGTAAAACCATAATCATAAAGATACTTCGCGAATCCCCTAATTCCGTTGCCGCACATTTCAGCTTCGCTCCCGTCAGCGTTAAATATTCGCATTTTGTAATCAGCTTTTACTGATTTCTGAACTAGAATTAATCCGTCGGCTCCAACACCGAAATTTCTATGACTAATTTTTTTTGCGAGCTCCTGTGGGTGATTAACTTCGTTATCTATAGTATTGATGTAGATATAATCATTTCCTAAACCCTGGTACTTAATAAATGGTATGTTTTTCATATTATTACCACATCCTACTCATGTACGGATACGGATTTATAGGAACATCACCGAGCCGAACTTCATAATGGCAGTGATTTCCAGTTGAAGCACCTGTCTGACCAACGTAACCGATAATCTGCCCTTTTTTTACGGTATCGCCGATTTGGGCAATAATTCGTGAGCAATGTGCGTAATATGTCATAAAGCCGTATTTATGCTGAATTCTGATAATCAGACCATATCCGCCTGCCCAGCCGGTCATAGTAACTGTACCTGGTGCAGTAGCTTGGATTGGGGTTCCGCCTGGCGCGGCAATGTCGATACCTGTGTGAAAATCTCTTCCGAATCCGAAGGGGGATCTTCTCCATCCAAAGAGGGATGTTATATGTCCGCTATTTGGCACAACGGAAGGAGTGTCATATATAACTTTATTTCTAATATCAACGAAATTTTTTATAGTTTTAACAGTGTTTGAAGCGCACAGTATATCTTTTTGAAGTTTGCGAAGTTCAATAATTTCATCTGGAAGAATCTCTTTTTTCTGCTCCGTCTGATCTATGTTGTTTTCAGTTGTTTGTACAACAGGTGTTTCTGGATGATCCCAGATTTTTTTTGCTTCGTCACTGCCCGCAGCTAGTTCATAGAGTTCCTGAATCTCCGGTTTAATTTTTTCGACGTTTTCTGATATTTCATAAGTCATTTTCTGATAGCGTAACAACTGTGAGTTGATGTCCTTATAGTCTGACATTAGTTTTTCTTCTTCAGACTTTATCTGTGTGTTTCTGACAATTGCAAATGACGAGGTAATTAATATTATTGTTAACAAACCAGTGAAGAACATCACTGTGAATTTTGAGATGTGGAAGCTGAATATCTTTCCGCCGTCGTGGGGGATAAACATTACAACCATTTTCTCATGACCTTTTTGCAAAAAATAATCCCATCTTTTTCTGGATTTCTTTGTAACAGTATGATGAGTCTCTTTATATTTTCGCTGTACTTTATTGCTGATGTTTTTCATTCGTATAATCATAAAATCTCCTCTCTGACACGATATTCCTTTGAAAGAATACATTATTTGAGCTAATGCGTCAATTGAATAATTTGTCAAGCAAAAAGCGTCTATTTATTTCCCGTTGGAACATGTTAAAAAATTATTGCTTAATTCATGTTAGAATTTTATCTTGGAAAAAACTACTTTAAAAAGAGAGTAAAATATGCAAAATAAAGAGATGAAAAAGTTTGATGTAAATTTACCTGGTTCAACTGATCCTGTCGGCAAGGATCCTGAATCGTTGAAAAAATCTTTTATATCCCACCTTCTTTTCACATTGGCAAAAGATAAATATTCCGCGACTGATAGAGATGTCTTTATCGGACTTGCAATGACAACGAGAGACCGTTTGGTGGAAAAATGGATACGGACACAACAGACTTATTATGATAAAGATGTGAAAAGGGTTTATTATCTTTCAATGGAATTTTTAATAGGCAGAACCCTCGGCAACAGTTTAATCAACCTTGATATGTATGGTCAGTCTTATGAAGCTATGAAGGCTTTTGGATATAACCTTGAAGACCTTCGGGAAATTGAAGATGATGCCGCATTAGGAAACGGCGGACTAGGAAGACTTGCCGCTTGTTTTATAGATTCGATGGCTACTTTAAAATATCCTGCTTATGGGTATGGCATTCGTTACGAATTTGGAATTTTCCAGCAGAAAATTCAGGATGGCTACCAGGTGGAGTATCCTGATAACTGGCTGCGTTATGGGAATCCATGGGAACTTGCTAGACCTGAATATTTGTTCCCTGTGCAGTTTTATGGAGAGGTACAATACACTCAGGATCCTATAAATGAGAATATCAGCCGGAAAGTATGGGCGAATACTACTCATGTTCAGGCTATGGCTTATGATGTTCCGGTACCGGGTTATGACAATAATACTGTAAATACTCTTCGACTATGGGGAGCTAAAGCGGCTAGAGAACTTGACTTTGGACATTTTAACGATGGTGATTATCAGAAGGCTGTTTCTGATAAGGCCATGACTGAGTCAATATCCAAGGTTCTGTACCCCAATGATAATGTCATGCAGGGTAAGGAATTGCGTTTGAAACAGGAGTATTTCTTAGTTTCAGCTTCACTTCAGGATATAATTAGAAGATATAAGAAAGATCACAAAACTTTTGATGATTTTCATAATAAAGTAGCGATTCAGTTGAATGATACACATCCTGCTCTTGCTATTCCAGAACTTTTGAGAATTCTTACCGACCTTGAAGGTGTTAGTTGGGAGAAAGCTTGGGAAATTACTACAAAGACTTTTGGTTACACAAATCATACAGTGCTTCCTGAAGCTCTTGAAAAATGGCCAATCGATTTACTGAAAAATGTACTTCCTCGTCATCTTGAAATTATCTATGCGATTAACGCGAGATTCCTTGCTGAAGTCGAAAAGAAATATCCGAAAGATCACAAACGTATTTCCGCGATGTCAATTATTGAAGAAGCGAAAGTTAAACAAATTAGAATGGCGAATCTCTGCATAATCGGCAGTCATTCAGTCAATGGTGTAGCTGAACTTCATACAAATATTATTATCAATTCATGTTTCAAGTATTTCTACGAAATGTGGCCTGAAAAGTTTAATAATAAAACTAATGGAATTACTCAGAGAAGATGGCTTAAACTCTGCAACTGGGAACTTGCTGAAGAAATTACTAACCGTATAGGAAACGGATGGGCGAAAGATCTTTATGAGCTGAAAAAACTCGAAGGATTTGTTAATGATGCTGATTTTAGAAATAAATTTGTTCAGATAAAAAATAATAATAAAATGAGATTCGCGGCTTATATTAAAAATACTACTGGTATAGAAGTGGACACAAACTCTATGTTTGACTGTCAGGTTAAACGTCTACACGAATATAAACGTCAGCTTTTGAATATTCTGCATATAATTACGCTTTACGCACGAATTAAAGACGACCCGAAAACAAATATTGTACCGCGTACTTTTATTATGTCTGGAAAAGCGGCTCCAGGTTACTTCCTAGCGAAACTCATCATTAAGTTGTTTAATTCTGTCGCGTCTTTTGTTAACGATGATAAGGATGTAAACGGCAGATTGAAAGTTGTTTTTATTGAAAACTATTCTGTATCAATAGCTGAAAAGCTTATACCAGCTGCCGATCTTTCAGAGCAGATCTCTACTGCCGGTATGGAAGCTTCCGGTACTGGAAATATGAAGTTTGCCTTAAACGGAGCTCTTACCGTAGGAACTCTTGACGGAGCGAATGTCGAGATAAAGGAAGAGGTTGGTGATGATAACATCTTTATATTTGGGCTTACTGCCGATGAAGTAGATAAATTAAAATATACTGGCTACAATCCTCGTGAATACTATCACAAAAATGGTGAATTGCGCCGTGTTCTCGATATGATAGAGAGTGGGTATTTTAATCCGAATGAACCGGATCTTTTTGATCCGATAGTTAAAGCCCTTTTGGATTATGGCGATCATTTTATGCTTTTAGCTGATTATGAAGCTTATATAGAAATTCAGGATAAAATTTCCAAAGCCTTTACAGAGAAGGAAAAATGGACAACTATGTCAATTATGAATGTCGCGAGAATGGGCAAATTTTCAACAGATAGAACAATTAAGCAATATGCTGAAGAAATATGGGATATTAAACCCATCGAAATTAACTAAAATTATGTAAGTTAGCCCTAAAATTTATTTAAGAAGAAATATCCCCTCCGAGCTTAATGCTCGGTGTGGGTTATGCAAGTGTAGTGAGTCAGGCTGTCGATTGATACAGGGTGTATTAATCGACATTCTGAGTATAATAAAAAAAAGAGATTAACTAAGAAATTATGGATGAGCGGCAAAAATTTACTGATAAAATCGCAGAACTTTCCGATATAGTAGGAAGATGTTCAATAGCGGTAAATTACAAGAGTCTGCATGATTCTATATCGGATAACCCTGATGCATTAGCTGTTCTGTCAGATCTTGTTCGGTTTGGAAAAATTCTTGCTGATCAGGAACAAAATCCAGAGAATAATTCTGTTGAAAAAAAGGAAACGCCTCAGGATATGGATGAAAGACTCAAAGAAAACCCTATTGTTAAGGATTACCTTCAGGCTCAAAAGAAATATCTTTTTTTACTTCAAAGTATTCAGTCGGTACTATCAGCTGAATTGAAAGGAGAAGTATAGTATGTCAGGTCTCGAATCCAAAAGGAAAAGTCAGATATTCTGTTATCTTGAAAATGATCATAAAACAGGAATTTTGATAAATAGTTTTTATTGTCTCATAAAAGAAGGAAAATCCATTAACAAACTTGAATCTGATCTACAGCGAAAAGAAATTGAAGAACATTTAAATCGAAATTGCTGTGACAACCGATGTTTTGCATCAATCGAGTGGGTTGATTATAACGGCGACAAGTATAGAAGCTATCTTAACAGCACCAAGTGCCTCGCATTTTTTATCTATTCTCATAGAACTGTAAATAACGAAAACATTGATGACTGTATTTGCTGTGATTATCTAACAAAATTCATAAAACTTTGGAATGAAAAAAAATGTTTAATTTTGGATACGGTCTTTATTTGAGCCGTATCACAAAATAAATTTTTTTATAAGCATTCCGCAAAACGTTATATTCAGGATGTCGAAGTTAAATCGACCGCCTAATTAAATAAATTTCTCGAATCTGTCTTTTGTTACTTTGCAAATTGGACATACTGCGGGGGGATTATCTCTCGCACATAAATATCCGCAAACTTTACATCTCCATACCGGAAATTTCAATGATGATATTGCATTAAAATTGTTAGACGATTTATCTTTACTATAATCGCTAAGCTCATTACGTCGATCTGGAATTGGCTTGAGTTTTTTAATTTTATTTAGTATGTCGGTTGATACATATAGACCGCAAAAACAAGCGTCGAAATCATTTAAATCAGGATCACGATAATCGCATGGACAGACAATGTCCTTGTCGGTATCTTTCAATCCAGAGGCAAGTCTGCAAGGGCAAGCCATGTATCCATAACGGTTCTGATTTACAATTAGACCTTCAACAAGTTCCTTTGTGAATACAACATCATCATTTAGATTGTATCCTCCGGCAATAGCGTCA
>CAYLTM010000161.1:7555-8654 GCA_964386495.1 uncultured Leptospirales bacterium | reverse complement strand
CAATTTCTTTATTTATTTTGGTTCCGGCTTCGCCGGAACTTATGAACAAAGATATTAACATATAAACAATTTATTTCTTTTGTTGTATTTCAAAAAACTAAATATGTCTCATTTCAAGTAAAATTAATCTTAATAAAAATTCGAAATTGATCAGTAATTATTCCTAATAATTCTAGGAGTTTCTAAAATTATATATTTTTTTAAAATAGTTTTTGTTAATTAATTTCTAATTGCGAATTAATTTGAATATAGTTATAAATTAATTTACTACATTAATTTACTTCATCACACCAATTGTTAATAATGTTAATAACATTGTTAACAAGTTTGATAAATTGACTATATTTTTCACAATAATTCGTTTTCCAGGTCATATTTAAGGTTATATATGTATTTTAAGGATCATTCTGAGGAAAAAGAATAGCAGCGAAAAAAACCCCGCCGCGTATTACCTAAAAGATCATTAAGCATACGGCAGCGGGGATATTTTAAAAAATCTTAATCAACATCAATTATTCAACTTTAATAACTGCACCGACGACATCGAATGGAATATAAAGTTGTTTATCATCAGAAGTATCGTAGTCATAAATCTTCTTAGCTTCAGAAGAAATATCTGTAGCAGTTAAAAGACCTGCATCATATTTATAATATTTTGCCAAATCAGTATCATATGTTCCAAGCATTTGTGCTTTTCCTGCTGATACTTTTGTGAACATTGCGGGATTCACCATCGCCTTCAACGAACCAAACATATTTTTGAAATTCTGCATATCCGCATTTGGTGATGGATTATTCAACATCCAATCATACATTTTGTTAAAAGAGTCTTCGCTCAAAAATTTCACCGAGCCCTCTGTAACAAAAGTTGGGGTGCTTAAATTCATCATTGTTGAATAAACATAAGTAATATTATTTTGAAAATGAAGACTTATAGTATCAAGGTACAAATTTAAATCCTCAAAAGATGGAAACCCATTATCTGCATAATCATCATCAATCCAAAATTGACGTCCAGAATAATTATGATAATATCTCTCGCCATTATTAAATTGAGTGTTATTAGTTGTTTTGTGATAATTGAGAATTTGAGCCATTG
>CAYLTM010000161.1:4472-7545 GCA_964386495.1 uncultured Leptospirales bacterium | reverse complement strand
CTCCAGCCGAAATCCCTGCACTTGTTAAATGTTTTGTTCTGAATTTATTTTTAAATGCCGGCACGACAACCTTCGAGAATGAATGATTTTCCCAAACATTTGCAACGCTGGTATCGGTGTTGTATGGAAAAGCGATATACACTTTAGCGTTGTCCTCTGTAGCAGTTGCTTTAAACAAATAGATCTGTCTAGTTTTAATATCCCATGGAAGAACATTTTCGTATGAAAGGTCACTCATCTCGCCCCAACCTGGGTGATAAGAAGAACCGAATATTTTGTATATTTTGGTGTTTTCATTATATGTCGCGTTTAAAAACACCTTCGACGGCTGACCAAGATCGATTGTTTTATTAGTAGAGTTAGCCTTAGCATAGGCAATCAAATTTGTAATATCCTGAGTAAATTTAATTTCAAGAGTCTTTGTTGCGGTTGTTCCGTCAAAAACGACATCGACAGCAACAGTCTTTTCTACAGAAGCGATTTTATCATCCGGCATAACTTTTGTAAATAGTAATCTGCCTTTTGCTAAATCATCAATAATCGTGTATCGAACAATCATTTCAGGACTGCTGCCGGCAGCGGTATAATACAGACTTAACTTATTTTCATAACGTGAGTCATCACTGTCTTCAAGTAGAACCCTTTTAGGATCTTCTGGATTAATGGATTTAATAACAAGAACCTCGCCTCTGTTAAGTTTTTCTGTTATACCAGAACTCATGATATTTACCATAATCTCTTTGCACATAGTAGATATATCATCCGCCATTTTTACATAAATAGGAACGCCGTTATACACGCCGATAATTCCGCCGGAATTGTCTTCTGATGAACCTTTCGATGGCGTTGAAGTTTTCTTTAGTGAGGAAGGCATTGTGACAACAGATTTATCAACCGCGTCCGATTCATTAACCTCGGAGGAATCATCTCCGCAGCTAAAAAATATTGCCGTCAAAAATAGCATAACACTAGAAATAATTAACTTTTTCATAGTTTTCTCCAATTTTTCATTTTTTACAAAATTGCTTGGTTAATGTTCAATAAAAATTCGCAACTTCATACTATAATAAATTATACAATGATCTTATTAACGTCAACATTTTTTTTGAAGTTGCTCTTTTGAAGTTGCTCTGGCACCATTTTAATGGTGCCAGAGCAACTTATTTATAAAAAAAGCTTGACAAGCTATTACACAAGTATTATATTACATGTGTAATAGTCGAAAAGGAGGTTTTATGTCATTACCACATGCTATATTAGGTCTATTGAATTATTATCCGATGAGCGGATATGATCTGAAAAAATTTTTCAACGACTCGATTAATTTTTTCTACTCAGCTCAGATGAGTCAGATTTACCGCGATTTGAAAAATCTCGAAAAAAAGGGACATGTTTCATCAAAGGAAGAACCTGGTGTAAAGGGGCCGAACAAACGCGTTTACAGTATTACGCAATCTGGTGTAAAATCTTTGAAAGATTGGCTTACTGATGTTCCGGAAAAAATTGACGAAGATAATCACAATGCTTTCCTGCTGAGGGTTCTGCTTCTATCTAACCTTGGCGCGGAGGAATTAACCCTTCAGATACAGAATCGTTTGAAAAAATATAAAAAGGATCTAAAAGCTCTACAGGCTGTTAAAGGGAAATTGGAGCATTATTTAAAATTGACTGGTAAAGAGAATGAACTTTTGTACTGGAAAATCGCGCTAAACCGGGGGTTTCACGATGTCTCATCACATATAGCGTGGGCGGAGGAAACTTTGGCGGAAATAAATAATTTTAACAAGGAAGACATATGAGTAAAATATTTTACGCGATACTGTTGATTCTTTTCGTTTTAGATTATACCATTTTCGCGCAGGATATCATCAAGGATAATCCCGCACCCGTTGAAACCACAATCACAAAAACCCGCATGTACAAAGACTGGGGAATCGGCGGTCACCCGATTGCCGGATATGACGATAAATCCAAATTAACACTCGGTGCCGCTTGCGTAATCTACTTTGAACCTGAAGACAAAAACCAGGATATTGATGAGATACAGTTCAGTTCAACATACAACTGGGCAAAACAGTATGATCTGATGACAAGTTATAATAAATATTTCAAGGACAATATCTGGAGTGTTGATGGAACTTTTGGATATAAGAATTATCCTGATGACTATAATGACGAAGAGTACAAAGCGGTTTATCTGCCTTTTGAAATAGGTGCGGCATATAAGCTGCGTGATAAAATTTATGTTGGTCCTCTATATGAATTTCAATACGGCAACACAGAATTTATCGATAAAAATGCTGAAGCGGTACGAGATGACATTTCCGGTAACGGTAAGATGTATATTTCGGGTTTAGGCGGTCAATTTATTTACAAAAATATTCCAACAGGGCAGCTTTACAGAAGACAAGGAAATATTTTCACAATTTCGAGCATATTATTTTCACCGGTATTTTTGAGTTCATACCAGTTCGCAGGTGTTCACGCGGATTACCGTCATTACATACCCGTTATGAAAAAATGTGTATTGGCGTTTCAGGTAGAAGGTAAGACAGTTATGGGTGATGTGCCATTTCAATACATTCCATCCCTCGAAGCTAAGGATCTTCTTCGCGGAGGCAGCGACCAGTCAGGGCGGCATTTCATTGCGGGTCAGACAGAATTCCGTTTTCCAATTATCTGGCGTTTCGGCGGAACGGTATTTGTTGGAGCTGGAGAAACGAAAGATCATATGAAGATTTTCGGATCGGATCCAAGCGTCGCCGGCGGCACAGGTTTTAGAATTGCCCTTAACAAGAAGCAGAGTATTAATCTTCGTTTTGATCTTGCCGTGAACGAAAAGGGAGAAGTCAGCAAATACATAAAAATTAAAGAAGCGTTTTAACGCGAAAGCAGGAGAAAATTTATGACTAAAAAAAGAATCTTAATTATTGCAGTATGTGCCGTAATGATTGCGGGTTTGTCGGGGCTTGCATTTTCCATGCCGTCGGTTCCGAAGATGTTTAAAATGAATAAACAGCTTCAGGAAGAGGGTTACTACATGGCTGAGTTTGAATTCAAAATGCTTGGACTA
>CAYLTM010000161.1:0-4462 GCA_964386495.1 uncultured Leptospirales bacterium | reverse complement strand
ACTAACGTACTACCTTGACCATGGGCAATATTTTACCGCGATCAAAAAACTTTATGAATTAAATCATCAGCTAAAAACACGGGAGGGGCTGATTAAGCTTCCTGTATTCAAAGACAAGAATGAGGAAATGGATTTTTACTTGAGTCTGCAGAATCCCAAAACCGGCGCGTTTATGGACGATTCATATCCGTTCTGTACCTACACTGGACCAACGGGCAACGTGCTTAATCACCTTGACGCGCTTGCGGCAGAAACAGGACGGCCGATAAAATTAAAATATCCGCTGAAATATCTTGATGAAATAAACACAACCGCAAAATTAAAAGCATACCTTGATGATGTTTCTACTGTCGGCTCGATTGGATTAAAGTTTCCACAAACAACTTTTCACTTTGCAAGGTGTCTTTTAAGTTTATTTCATGAAGACAGTGTTGTTGAAAAACATGGTCTTTATCCGGTTACCCCGGAATGGAAAAAAGCGCTGCTGAAATGGTTTTATGATAATCAGGATCCGGCGACTGGTCTCTGGGGACCAAAATCCAAAGATGGAAAACTTGTTAAAAAAGATACAATGAATACCGCGTCGATAATGAAAGCGTTTGTCGATAAAGACGGAAATGATTTACATAAAGATTTCCCGCTGCGGTACAAAAATGAGATGGCAAATTCATATTTAGCGGAATCTCTGAATGAGTTACCAGATGATGATGATCTCGATGACTGGCATGAATGGAATCTCAACACTTCAAAATCCATACGAACATTCAATAGATATTTATGGAACGGGTTATCAGACGAAACTAAATCTAAAGTTTTGAAACTTACTGAAAAATATATCAGAATAAAATTTCAAAAGTTTTATGTAAAAGATGAAGGTGCGTTTGCTTATTATCCTGGAAGCGAACATGCCACACTCGACGGTACAAGCGGTATGCTCGGCACCTTTAAGGATCTCGGATATTTTTCAGAAATTAAACATCAGCAGATTTGGGGTGATTCTGTGCTCAATTGTAAAGATCTCGGTGTTATTAATACTGTAGAAATCACCCCTACTGATTTGAATAATTTCACTAATTCACCGGAGATAAATTCGATACGATACTATATTGATAAACCGGAAGAGAAAATTTATACAGCGAATGTTATCGGCGTGTATTATCCGAAGGAGACTTCAGTGCTCGACATTATGGATTTTGTGCCGAAGATGAAGTCGTGGATAAACAGTACTGAGCAAAGCATGGGGAACTGGACATCCAACGAAGATATCAAGCTTAGTTTGTCCGGCATCGACATTAAGACTGTTCCTGTATCAAAAGAAAGTGTTCCGATTAAGGAGCTTAACGAAGCTTTGAAAATCAACAAAAATATTGTAGTCGTGGGTTTCGATGTTCTTCAGCAGCCGATAAGAAAAATCACATATAATGTTAGTGGTGATTAAACGTTTATCGAAAATATTAGCTGATTACAGATCCGGCAAATAGAAGAAATGTTATAATCCCGACTTTTGCCGGATCATCAGTTTGACGAATCGCTTTTTAGAAAACATTATTTATTTATACTGAAACAATCTTTTTGTTGACAACATTTGGCTATATGACCAAATGTCATTATTTGAAAACAGTGATGGAATAAATATGAAGCTACTCGAAATCAAAGCTGAGATTTTCAAAGCATTATCGCATCCCAGCAGAATAATAATGCTGGAAGCTCTTTCGAAGAATCAACTCTGTGTATGTGAATTACAGAAGCTTGTCGGAGCTGATATGTCAACCGTATCGAAACATTTGACTGTATCAAAGGACGCTGGAGTTGTCTTTTGTGAAAAACGCGGCAGCAACATTTATTATACTTTAAAAGCCGATTGCGTTATTGGATTTTTAACTTGCATTGAAGATTTTATCCGCAAGGAAGCAGCGGATCGTTTGGATTTAGTATCCAGCAGTAAAAAGAAAGCATAGAATTACTGCAGTAAATTTTTATCAAATGGAGGTTCTTATGATGGGGTTTATAACATTGAGACTGGTTCTAGCAGTAGTTATTGGAGCGGTGGGAGGTTATGCATATTACAGGTTCGTAGGCTGTGTATCCGGGACATGCCCAATCACTTCGAATCCGTATTATTCTGTTGCATACGGCGCAATGGTTGGAGCACTTTTGGGATGGAAATAATTTATATAAGCGGTAAAAAACATGACAGTTGATCCAAATAAATGTCCACAGAATCATAAATGTCCGGCGATAAAGGTCTGCCCAAAAGGAGCCATCATGCAAAATGGTATTGGTCTGCCGATTATTGATCAGTCAAAGTGTATTGATTGCGGAAAATGTATAACTTTTTGTCCAAGAAGGGCTATTCATAAATAGTTTATCAACTAATCCTTGTTTTTGTTTATAAAAGGATTAGTTTTGTGTTTTTTTTATTGACTAATTTTTGCGTAACTATGCGTAACTATGCGTAACTATGCGTAACTATGCGTAACTATGCGTAACTATGCAGATTTAGCGTAACTCATAAGAAACACAATCTTAATATTAAGGTTGTTGTCCAATAACTAACTGAAATCCAAATTCTTTAGCTTTTTGATGTAAATGTTTGATGTTCTTTTCTTTATGTTTTTGTTCATAATATTCACATCCATAATCAAAATACTCTTTACCATATTTAAGCATATTATAAGGGTAGTCCCAAAAACTAATTATAGGAGCTACCCTTGTGGGCGGATTGATTGATTGATAAAACCAGTATTTTAAAATTTAAATTTATGAAAATACTGGTTTTTGGAACCGCCCATAATAAATTACAGCAATTTTACGTGCGACAGCGACATTTGCTTTTGATGGACCCAACCGAAAGCGTAATTTCTTATAAACTCCTCCGAGATAGCTATTACTATGAGCAACCGAGAATGCTGCTAATCTAAAAACATTATTAGCCCTGTTTTTTACTTTTTTTGTGCTGCATGATAATACTTTCCCACCTGAAATTTTATTATTCGGCGCTAACCCCAGCCAGTTGGTAAAATGTTTTTCCGATTTCCATTTATTCATATCAAATCCGGTTTCAGATAATAAACACAATACACTGGATGTCTTTAATCCGGCTATCTGTGTTAAATCGACACCGACAAGACGTATAATTTCATTTTGAATTTCAGGGGATTCAATTTTTTTTTACGTTGTTTAGTTTCTTTTGATGAAATATTATTTTCCTCTGTCGTTTTCCCATCAGGTTCTTTACTATCAAAATTTTTAAGAAGCTTTTGTATTTGTGTGTCACATTCCAAAATCTTTTCTTCATAATAATCAAATAAATCAATCGCCTGCTTAAGAATAAAAATATTATCTTCAGTGTAATTCCCAATTAATGACTTTTTTATTACTTCTTTTGGATTTTTTAATCTGTCACTGCAGTATTCAACAAGTTTTTCCGGATCTCTTTCTCCTTTTACTATCTCGCGAATAACTGCCATTCCTGATTTACCGGTTATATCGCTTATAACATTATGCAATTGAATATTCATTAATGTAAGTGATTTTTGGATATGTTGAACATGTGAAGAAGCATATCTCGTTAAAGTATTTTTTTGCCGCAGATATGTTCGTAATTCCCTTATTTCGTTTTCCGGCTGAAATGATCCGCTTAAAAGTCCATAAGTGTGTAATTGCTGAAGCCATTGACAATCGTTAACATCAGATTTTCTGCCGGGTACATTTTTTACAGATTTTGCGTTCACTAGTAAAACCTCAAACCCTTCAGATTCTAATATCTGAAAAAGCGGAATCCAATATACACTGGTTGATTCCATAACAACCGTATCAATTTTACAGCATTTTAACCATCTTGCCAATTCATTCGGTTTGTCTCTGACACCATTAATTACCACCATGCGACATAAATGACCTCTGACACCATTTATTTGTGCATAGTTAAGGCATTTGTCAACAAATGTTGATATTGTACATATATTTATTATACGGGTATTTCGAAAATACTGTTTTCTGAATTTTTCTTTCAAAATCCCAACATTTTTTCTCAATTCTGTAATTTTCATCGTATATATTAATAGGGGAGTAATTTTCTACAAAACCTGCCAACCCTACAAACAATATAATTCGGAGGTATATATGATTAAATCGTCGGTTAATATCAACATCGGTAAATTGTCTCTGCTTGAGAATTTTTCGGAAGCCAATGAATTGTCGGTCAATGAGGTTGTCGCTCTTTTACTACGAAAGATTATGAAAGACGGGAATTATTCCGCAAGAAAATTCCGTGCAGTGAAGTATCAGGAAATCGACCCTGATAAGAATTGGGATACTCTGACTGTTTACTTCGAGGATGTCGATTATGAGTTTTTTACTGATATGCGGAAGTTTTTCAAGGAGTCGGTGTCTCTTTTACTCGCAAAAGCCATCGACCTTTTTCTGGACACAATCCTGTCCGAAGTCGAAGAGATTTTGC
>CAYLTM010000160.1:7134-8747 GCA_964386495.1 uncultured Leptospirales bacterium | reverse complement strand
TTTTTATCATGCCGCCGGTAAAATCTATTTTTATTACCGGATATTTCTTTTCCCAGTTCCATTTGTCATATATATACAACCCTTTGAAAAGTTCTTTATTACCTTGAAATATTTCCTTGAGCGTATCCACGAATAGGCTCTTCCCAAAGCGGCGCGGGCGTGATAGAAAATATGCTCCGGCATTGGAGATTAGTCTGTAAGCTGATTCAGTTTTGTCAACATACACCATATCGTTTTCAAAAATCTTTGAAAGTGTGCTTATTCCAATTGGAAGTTTCTTCATCGTTTACCTCGGTATAATAATACCATTTAATATCATTTTTCCTGGAAAGTCAAGTAGGAAAAGATGGTCTGGATTAGGAGTTATGGGATTAAGGTGAGTCTAAGAAGTCCCTCAACTCCGTCGTACCTGTTTAGTAAGCACGCAGACAGGTCGCACCCTATTAACATTAGACTTTATGATGACTGATCTTTTTCCTGGAATCTAATGATCTTGTTAAGGTCAGCGGTGAATTCGCTATAATCGCTGTTGCTCACTATATGGCTAAGTTGATGAAGCATTTTAGTAAAATGTCCACATGTAATGCGTAACTATGCCAAGTATTGGCGAATTTTTTCCGTTTATATTTTTTTTTACTATTTTCAATGAATTTAAGTAGAGATAATAAAAAATGTGGGCACATTCCCGCCAGCCCTCCGCAATCTGTAAAGTGGTTTTCCTACCTGTTCATCACAATGTTTTTCTCATGGCTTTTTCAACGGTATAAATAGCTTCAGTAAAATCTGATTGTATCAAACGATACATCAATTTTTCGCTAGAATTTTCATCAACTTAATTTTCACCAATACATTAACAATAATTTGATCTGTTCGTTTGTGTTGATTTCTTACTTATTTTTTTGTATTTTATTCGTTTTTTTGTATTTTCAACATGTTTTTCCAAAAAATAGTCCAAATCTCAGAAAAATCATCCTCTTTCCTGGTAATATCCCAGTCGTGGTCTGCGTAGTTACGCTGATTTTCTTCCATGAGGATCGTTTCCAGGAAAAGGTCGATAGCTTTCGCCAGAAGAAAAGAGACGGAAATTTTGAAAAATTTCCGCATATCAGTGAAAAACTCATAGCAAATCTCTTCAAAATACACAGTCTTAGTAACCCAGTTTTTATCAGGGTCATCATTCTGATATTTCACCGCCGAAAATTTCCTGATATTGCAACCACCATCAGCTTGCATCTTTTTCAACAACAAAGTAATCACCTCATTGTATGTTAAACCGTTTGCCGCAGAATATTCCATAACTTTTGCTAATTTATCAGTATTAATATACACAGATGTTTTAATCATGCGAGTCTCCTAACCAAATTATTTGAAAAAAAAAAGTTCCTCTATTAATATATACGATTAAAAATGTAGAATTGAGAAAAAAAGTAATGAAAAAACAGAAATATTTTAAAATCCAGTCGGGGGGTGATCTAGCAGATATCTGAAAAACATAAAAAATTGCGAACAGTTAATAAATGAAGAGAAATAAGCATGAGACCTGAACTTAATTTGCTGAGATTCATTTTTCTGATTTTTTAAATAAATAAAAAACGGCAGGTTATTAACCCTGC
>CAYLTM010000160.1:5935-7124 GCA_964386495.1 uncultured Leptospirales bacterium | reverse complement strand
GCCGTTTTTTTTAAATACATCCTTGAATAAAGGACATTTTACCGATAGAAACTATTTCTTTTCGATTTGATACTGCGCAGCAGCCAATCTCGCGATTGGAACTCTGAACGGTGAACAGGAAACATAATCCATACCGGCAGCGGCACAGAATTTTACGCTCTTAATTTCTCCGCCATGCTCTCCGCAAATACCAACTTTAAGATCCGGTCTTGTTGAACGACCTTTTTCAATAGCCATTTTAACAAGTATACCAACTCCACTCTGATCAAGAGACTGGAAAGGATCATCAGGGAATACTCCCGCTTTCTTTTCATCTACATAATCAGGAAGGAATCTACCAGCGTCATCACGAGACATACCCAAAGTCATCTGAGTCAAGTCGTTTGTACCGCAAGAGAAAAACTCAGCATGTTCAGCAATTTCGTTAGCAAGTAAAGCAGCTCTTGGAATTTCAATCATTGTTCCAACCAGATACTTAACTTTTTGACCTGTTTTAGCAATAATTTCTTCAGCAACTTTTCTTGCTCTTACTTCAAGAATATGAAACTCTTTTTTGTCTATTACAAGAGGAATCATAATTTCAGGGATTACAACAATACCAGCTTTATGGCATTCACAAGCAGCTTCAATAATCGCTGTAACCTGCATATCAAGAATTTCCGGATATGTTATACATAGACGGCATCCTCTATGACCAAGCATAGGATTAGATTCATGAAGTTGTTCAATTCTGTGTTTAACCTTTTCGAAAGGCACGCCGATTTTATCAGCAAGCTTTTTCTGATTAGGCTCATCGTGTGGAACAAACTCGTGAAGTGGAGGGTCAATAAGTCTTATCGTTACAGGAAGACCATTCATCGCTTTAAAAATATCAGCAAAATCCTTTCTCTGGAAAGGAAGAAGCTTATTAAGTGCTGCTACACGTTTATCAACATCATCAGCAACGATCATTTCCTGTACAGCAAGTCTTCTTTCTTCAGTGTCAAAAAACATATGCTCCGTTCTACAAAGACCAATACCTTCAGCACCGAGTTTTCTAGCATTATCAGCATCGTAAGGAGTGTCCGCGTTTGTACGAACTTTCATTTTTCTGATTTCATCGACCCATTTCATTATTTCATAAAAAGATTTCGGCAATTCTGGTTCGATTAGCTTCATTTCAGTTCTATAAACATTTCCGGAAGATCCG
>CAYLTM010000160.1:3522-5925 GCA_964386495.1 uncultured Leptospirales bacterium | reverse complement strand
CTGTTTTTTCGCATAATCAATATTCAAGGCTTCGCATCCAACGATACAGCTTTTTCCCCATCCACGGGCAACAACCGCAGCATGAGAAGTTTTTCCGCCTGTAGCTGTAAGAATACCTGATGAAGCGTGCATACCACCAACGTCTTCAGGACTAGTTTCTTTTCTAACAAGAATTACTTTAACACCATTCGCTACAGATTCTTCAGCGTCTTTCGCGTTGAAAACTACTTTTCCACAAGCAGCACCTGGAACCGCATTGATACCGCTTACTAGAAAATTTTTCTTAAGATCATCTTTTTGTGAAGGGTCAATAACCGGATAAAAGATACCTTCAATGTCTTTATCTTTAATTCTCATTATAGCCTGTTCTTTAGTGATCAGACCTTCTTTAACCATATCCGCTGCAATTTCAAAGGAAGCTGCAGGCGATCTTTTTCCTGTACGGCATTGAAGCATATAAAGAACACCTTCTTCAACTGTAAATTCCAAATCCTGCATTTCTTTGTAGTAGCCTTCCAAAGTTTTGCGTACTTCAACTAGCTGCGTATATGCAGGCGGATCGATTCTTTCGAACTCAGACAATTTCAAAGGAGTACGGATACCTGCAACAACATCCTCTCCCTGTGCGTTAATCAGATAATCACCATAAAAAGTATTTTCGCCGGTATTTGGATCTCTTGTAAAACAAACGCCAGTACCGCTCTTGTCTCCCATGTTTCCGAAAACCATCTGTACAATATTGACAGCTGTTCCTACAGCACCTTTAATATTTTCAACTTCAGATTGAACTTTCTTCAAATTTTCAAAAATATTCTATATGTAACTGCTTTTTCAGCCATCCACGAATTAAATACCGCACTGATAGATCCCCATAACTGAACTTTAGGATCCTGAGGAAAATCTTCTTTTAGGTGACTCTTGTAAAGAGCTTTGAAACTTTCAACAACCGCCTGCAATTCATCTTCGTTAACATCAGTATCATTAGGTTTTTTATCAACGCCTAATCTTACTTTTGTTTTCTCATTTTTAATAACATCAAAAGCGTGATCGAACAATTCACGTTCAATTCCCATTGCTGTTGATCCATACATCATAATAAATCTTCTATATGCATCAAGAGCGAATCTTCTGTTTCCAGTTTTTTTAGCAAGACCTTCAACCGATTTGTCAGTTAGACCAAGATTTAAAATAGTTTCCATCATGCCAGGCATAGAAACAACCGCACCTGAACGTACAGACACTAATAATGGGTCATTTGCATCACCAAGTTTTTTTCCGATAAGTTTTTCCAACTTATCAAGATGTTCATCAACTTCCTTTACAAGACCGTCAGGATATTTCTTATTATTTTTATAATAAAGTTCACAAACCTCTGTTGTAATCGTGAACCCTCCTGGTACAGGAAGACCTATCGTTGTCATCTCCGCGAGACCAGCACCCTTACCGCCAAGAAGTGATTTAAGTTTACCATCACCATCAGCCTTTTTGCCGCCAAAAAAATATACATACTTATTGCCCATCAAAAAACCTCCAAAATCGATTATCTTAATTTTTTATTCGAACCAAAGATTGGTTTTCATAATAATTAATCAAGCGTCAGCATAATTAGATATTTAGTCAATAATTAATTGGCGGTTTAGGTTAAAAACAAGAAACTCGTTAACGATTAATATCGAAAAGCCTAAATTTGAAGTTATTTTAATATACCTTGATTTTGAAAATGTTTACTTTAATGAGACATAATATGTTGTCAAAAGAGATTTTCAAAATTCCATCCCTCTTGCTGGCTTTATAAACAAATAGTGTTCAATTTTTTTTCATATTGCGTATGTAATAATTTAGCAGTTTCCAAATCATCTTTAGCATATTTAGCCATTCTTGGAATTTGGTTTTTATATCCATAAATGATAACTTTGTTGTAAGTAAATTTATAAGTTGACAGAATAAATAATTTCACTATTTATCAATAATAATGAAATTATTTCAAGAGGACTATCAATGGCAGGCAGAATTCTCATAAAGCGTGACAGAAAAGTTATCATCAGAATTTTGTTAATGATGTTTTTATTTTCATCATCTATATTTTTTCTCACAGGATTAATTACCTCACTATCCGCAATTAATATAATCGAAGGAAAAATAATTATAGAAGATTATGAGAATTTTTATGTCTTTTCAATAATGATGCTTTTCGCGGCAATTATGCTCCTCGCAATGATTTTCGGTTTAATGAATATTCAATCTGAAGAAATCTACGCCGACACAGACAGTAAAGCATTAATTATCCAGAAAAATAAATTTATCAACAGCGGCATAATCCCATATAATGAAATTAATTATTTACGTAATTATTAACATTATTTACTATTTTATATAGTTATTTTAAGATTTTCAAAATGAAAA
>CAYLTM010000160.1:1424-3512 GCA_964386495.1 uncultured Leptospirales bacterium | reverse complement strand
CCGCAAAAATTAAAAGTAAAAATGGAAACAAATCATCTGTTGTTCAATATATTTATGCTATAAAAAAAGACGGTGCACAGTTCTGGTTATCAGACTTTTTCACAGATAAAGGACTTACAGAAACAGCGAATAATCTCAGCAAATCAACAGGTATCGCAGTTAAATACTTCAGTAATCTGCCCGACGATAAATTAAAAAGCGTTATCGAAACTTCAGCATCTATCGAATACAATGACGGCTGCAAGGAAAAATATTTTGAAAAATCTTCAAATGTGATTGAAACCTACGGTCAGGATGGTCTTGAGATATCACTGAAAAAACCTGGTATTGGATTCGGCGGTAAAATAATTCTGGGAATGCTTCTGTTGTTTTTTGCAACAATATTATTTTTTATTATAACTATTGTTAAATTAGTTTTAGTCACGATTGCTTTCATCTTATTTTCAAGTTTATTCTGGGGTATATTGATTTATGCTTTTACAAAAGATTTAAAAATCATTCTGAAAAACGATAGTATTGCAATAAACACTTATAATTCATTTTTATACTTTTTCAATAAAACTTATTTTATTCAAAAAAATGATATATGCTATGTTCGAGTTAACCGTTATCAGAATGTTGTATATCAGCTTGTGCTTGCTCTCGAATCCAGTGCAGTGCTTCCCGCAGGTTTGAAATTTAATAATTCTATGTCCCTTTCAGCGGGATTTTCTCTTGCTGGAATTTTCCCCAAGGAACAGCTCGTTAAACTATGGGATATTATACCATCAGAAAAAGGTTTATCTATTGATGATCTTTTTTATATAGAAAATGTAATTCAAAAATATTATCACCTTACAGAATAATTTTGATTTCAAGAAAATCATTGTAAATGATTTACTATGTAAATATATTTTCACTAAAATTTCTAAAAGATAAATTTAATTTTACAAATAAATTCCTACACCAATATTTGCAGTTGGAGCCGGTATCGGATAATCAAAATCATTTAAAATAATAACTGATAATCCAAGACTGAAATCTACAAACCATTTTGAATAATCCCAACGATAACCGCCTATACCTTTCACTATCATTATATATCTCGGATCAACAAGAGTTACATTTTTAAAATTCGTGTTAATGATAATATCATCAAAGAAATCATATTGATTTAAATTTTCTGTTGATATTATTAATGGAGTCTGATAATAAAACCCGAGGTATAATTGACTAATACCTTGTCTTTCGATATAATATCTCATTCCCGGAGCAATCAATAATGCTCCTACTCTACCTGTATATAAAAAACTCGTTTCAATATTTACAGAAAGATATCTTGTCAACGCAAGCTCTTCTTCTGTCGATATTAAAAGAATCCTGAGCAGCATAAAAGATAAAGTGGGTACAGGATCATACGAAATTGAAAAACGAGAATCATTCTGTTTTGAAATCTTTTCAGGAACTAAATCTTCAGAAATATCAATCTGTTTATTTTCTGTTGGTGTTTGAGAAAATATAATGCTGTTGTTCATTATTATTGAAATAGAAATTATTATCATTATAATTATTTTATTTATTTTCATACTGTGATATTTATTTTCTCCAAAACATGATTTCTTATATATTTTACAGATTTTATAGACAGCAAAGCATCTTGTACTATCAGCACGAATTCAGAAGGCTATCTTATTATAGCTCAAAGATCAATATCGCTATCGATCTGGAGAGTTCCATATGCGAAAGAACCAAATTATATTATTTTTTCACTGCAAAAATAAAAAGTCTAACCCGTCGATATTATTTCAATAAATAATTACATTATTCGACATAACATCTAACGTTGATTTGATTTTATCAATCGCCGGGATTTCTCCCGGAATACGTATAATCGTACCAACTTCATTAATCTTATAGTTATTGGAATTATTATATAAATTTTCTAATTTTAAAATGTTGTTCGATGAACTGAGCAGCAATTTCATTTTATCTTTGTCTTTCGTGCGAATTAACAATTTTTTATCAAGCCTCTCGTTTTGCTCAATTTTAAAATAGAAATTAGAAAAAATCATTCTGAATAAATTGACAACAATGTTCGACTCGCAAATG
>CAYLTM010000160.1:539-1414 GCA_964386495.1 uncultured Leptospirales bacterium | reverse complement strand
CTGAATGATAAATTTTTACTATATGGAGTTACAATGTTAAAAAAATATTGTGAACTTTGCTTTGATCCAGAGCTATAATTAGATATTGAAGGGAAAATATAAAATTTCTTTTCTTTATGCGTCCCTTGCAGCATACATCGGAAAATTTTTTTCGCCATTAAATCAAACATCGGATTAGTCAGCATTTTATCCATCATTTTTATATTTGCATCATTTGCATCTGGAGCGAAATACCGCAGCATATCTTTATCAGCAAAAACCTGTTTATAATCATCGATGTATTCAAAGTGCAATTCATCGGCGAGCTGCTTCCATTTTTGATTATCGTTTACATTATTACTCATAATTATCCCTACCAATATTATTTTAAATAACACAAAATAGTTAAATATCAATTACACTCTTTTACATCTGTAATTAAAATCATCAATCAGAACCTTTTTTTTAACTAAATATTCACCATGTCAATAATAAATTATTTTATACCCTTTTATTTATAATCGACATCACTATTAATACAAACTGTTAAGAATTTTTTCGGAATAGTTTTTCGCCTGTTTAGAACCGACACCATTGTAAACAAAAGTCAACAGAACAAGGTCGCGTCCTTTGAATCCGAAAAAGATGCAATTCCAGCCATGAGTCAAATACTTCTCACCTTGCATAGTCGCACTGCCGGTCTTGCCTCCGAAAATTCGAATATTATTATTACTGATTTTTAATTTTGACAGTGTGCCGTCCGATGTAACTTGCCGAAGAGACATTTGCAGAATGTTTAGATTGCCGGGTTTAATTTTCAAAGAATGCTGTTCAATTACTTTTATATTGTTTCCGTAAAAAGGCGAAAACATTGGTGTTCCTTTGAATATCGCTGA
>CAYLTM010000160.1:0-442 GCA_964386495.1 uncultured Leptospirales bacterium | reverse complement strand
CAGTGAACATCCCACATATTTATTATTATTTTCAGTTATGATGTTCATAAATTTTAAATCAGTTATGGTTAAACGATTATCGTTCGGCAGAATATATTTCCCTTTACAAACAATTTCATTATTCGGGGTTATTACATTTTTCTCAAGCAATACGGTAGCCGTTAGCGGCTTCATTAGTGATCCAATTGGAAATACCTTTCTGAGACTTATTGCTTCATTAGACATCGCGATGATTTCCATGGTTTCAGGATCAGCGATGATAAACGCGTCGCTTTCATTTACCAGTGATTCATATTGTTTTATTTTATATTTTGGTTCTGTGGTGTTGCTGTCAAAAATATTGTTTTTGATGACCGGGCTGCCACCGGCAATACGGATGGCTCCGCCAGATCCAGTGGCAGGATTAGCACTGTTTTCATAAAACGTATTGTGTAAAATTGTG
>CAYLTM010000159.1:5687-8756 GCA_964386495.1 uncultured Leptospirales bacterium | reverse complement strand
ACCTCCTGATATTTAACAGCACGGAATTTTCTTGCGGAATATTTCCCGTCTTCCAAAATCTTCCGCAGTAAAAGTGCGACAACTTCATTGACCGACAACTCATTGGCTTCCGAAAAATTCTCAAGTAAAGATAATTTATCAATGTTGATATTAACCGAAGATTTAATCAAAGTAAACTCCTATTTAGATTATTTGGAGGGTTGGTAAGATTTGTAGAAAAAGACCCTCTATTAATATATACGATGAAAAATCACAAATGAAGAAAAAAAGTTGTGATTTTTCTGGGAAATTTAAAATTAGTTCAAATAATTGGTGCCAGAGGAATAACTTTTGAAGAAAATCAGGTTAAAAATTTGTATATTGTTCGAAATTTAGATAACTGACACTTTCGACATCAGAATATTGTGTTTGAACAAAATTTATTTGACATAATATCAAATATGTTATTAATATGTTGATAATATGATGACGAACAATTTATACAATCTTCGAGGAAAATATGATAGATTCTAAGCTGCTTGATGTTCTTGCCTGTCCGGCTTGCCGTGGCGATGTGGAATATGACGTGAAAAATGAAAAATTGATCTGTACTGAGTGTAAAAAAGTTTATCCAGTTGTTAATGGTATTCCGGTCATGCTTGTGGAAAAATCGGAAATTGCCTCTGAGGATGTTTCTGAAAAATAATAAAATTGTCTTATAAAGTATCTACAATTAAGATTATATTTGACAAATTATTAGATTTTCTTAATTGATGATATTTATTATTAAAAGTATTTTTATAGGAATTTTAGTGTTTTGCAGTGTTTAATGCCCTTTTATTTTTTAAAAACTTAGTATCGAGGAATTATGATAAAGAAATCAGCAAATGTGATCGTGAGAGTGGGAGCGTATATCGTTATTGGATTTTTCAGCCTTATAATTATTATATCTTTTGGTATGCCGGATTTTGTATCCGAACTTGGCGGAAATCAGCAGAACGCGGCAACTGTCAATGGTGAACCAATTTCCAGACTGGATCTTGCTCGCTACATTAACAATGTTCTTGGAAATTATAAGATTGAAGGTAATGACCAGATTCGCAAAATGATTTTTGATCAGTACATCAATCAGACAGTTACTCACCAGTTTGCTGTAAAAATTGGCATTGAAGTGTCCGACGATTCTGTGAAAAAAGAAATAAAAAGAGCATTTTCTGATAATAACGGTATATTTAATGACGCTTATTTAAAAGCGACCATTATGCAGATGAATATGACTTTTGACACATTTTTTTCAATGGTTAAAAGGCAGATAATTCTCAGTGAATACCAGAATCTTGTTGCAATGTCCGCTGGTGTGAGTCCTGAGGAAATTTCTTTTATGCAGTCAGTAAACAATTCAATTGTCAAAATAAAATACGCTTATCTTTCTAACGATGATATTAAAACTGCGTTTTCCGCAGAAATAGCTGTTACTGACGCGGAAGTCGAAAAAGAAATGAAGGAGAACTCCAGCAAGCTGAAAGATCCTGATACTGATAAAGTTAGAATTCGTGAAGAGCTTGTTCAAAAAAAGATTACAAAAATTAAGACCGATCTTGAAGCTAAAGTTAATGAGTCCGCAAATACAAGCGCGCCTTTTGAAGCCTCGGCTGCGGTATTGAAAACCGTTCCTCAGGAATCCGCTGAATTTAAAATCGGCGACGTTATCAAAAATGCTGCTGATCCTAATAAAGCGCTTTATTCATTGTCTGATAGTGAGATTTTTAGAGCCGATCTCCTCGCTATTAAAGGCGGGGTTTCTTCAAGATGTATTAACGCTATCGATGGGATATACGTTTTCTCGCCAATCACGACTGTAATTTATACAAATAATAATCCTGCTGAAGCTCCAAAAGAGCAGGTTGATTCTATTACCCAGACAAAAACTGCTTATGTCAATGAAAAAGTTATGGAGCCATTTTTTGATAAGGCTAAAATCGTTCGTTTTACAGAAAATAATTAAGGAAGGTATTTAGATGAATATTAATGCAGAATATGTAAATCCATTTCTCGAAGCGGCAAGTGCGGTTTTTAAATCTATTTTGAATGTTGATCTTCGCCGTGGAAAAATGATCATTAAAGAAAATCCCGAACCTTCACATGATGTAGCGATTATTATCGGCATTACAGGTTCGATAAATGGCGAAGTTGTTTACAGCATGAGTTACAGCATGGTTTATAAAATCGCTGAGATTCTTTCTCCGGGATTATCGGAAGAGCAGGTTAAGGGCGAATACAAGGATATCGTTGGTGAGCTTGCTAACATGATTACCGGTAACGCGATGAATCTTTTCGCGTATTCTGGAAAGAGCATTGATATTACGACTCCGACTGTAATAAACGGCAAAGACTTTACAATAACTCTGGTTAAGCAGACTACTCTTGGTATAAACCTGTACAGCCCGCTTGGTCAGCTTGAGATGAATGTTGCGTTGAAATAGACATTGAAAATTTCAGAAAAAGTCTGTAGAAAATTCTACAGACTTTGCTGTTATTATCGTTTATAAAAGTAGTTTTTGTTTATTGATGAAAGATCTTTCCTAACCCTTCCCAGAAGCGGCGAATTAACAAAAACCGGGTTCTTTTCCATATCAGCTTTCGTTACAAATTTACTGTAAATATTTCTAGCCTTCTCAATATCCTTGAGCAAAGAATCTGTCTCATAGCATTTTCCCAGCAAATAATACGCGTCGTCCAATGTCTCCCTTTCCGGATAATATTTTATTACAGATACCGCCGCTTCAACCGCCGCTTCACCGTTTTTCTGCGACAAGTTTATGTATCCCGCTCTAATCAAAGCGTCATCCGCAATTTCGTGACCAGCATACATTGTTGATACTTTGTAATATAATTCCTTCGCGCGTTTGAGATCTTTTTGTTTTTGAAAAATTTCAGCGGCAAGAAATAAACTTGCCGGAAACTCGCCGGAATTCTGGTCTATCCCGCCGATTTCATCAAACGCTTTTTTATTCTCTGACATTTTACTGTAGCATTTCGCTAACCATAACTTACATTGCTCAGCATAGGGACTGCCGGCGCATTTCTGTT
>CAYLTM010000159.1:0-5675 GCA_964386495.1 uncultured Leptospirales bacterium | reverse complement strand
GCTCAATGAACTTTGCGGCACCGCCGTTGTAGTCTCCGGAATTATATAGATTGATGCCCATTTCAAGAAGATATTTATCCTCACCGGCGGGGATAGCTGCCAGTTCAGTGTTTTCTGGCTGATTTTCCTTTTGTTTGACCTTTTGTTTGTTTTTGGATTTCGGTTTTTTCGTAACAGCGGTTGCAGGTTTTTCATTGTTTTCCGGTGTAACTGTCGTGGTTGCGGCATTTTCCTTAATTTCCGGGTTGATTACATTTTCAGAGGTCTCTGGCACCATATTATTCTGGTTTTGATCAACCGGCGGCTTGATATCCTGAATAGGATCAATGGCTTGGGCGGTTTCCGTCTTATTTTCCGACGAGATATTGTTTGCGGGATCAGCGGCTTTATTGATATTTCCCTTGCTGATTTCATCCTCAATAATAATGTTGATGATATCCTCAGTTTTGATTTGTGCGTTTAACGGGATGCTTGCAAATATTATGCAGCAGATTGCGATTATAGCTTTCATTCAACGACTCCGGGATTATTCTCCATAGGAAGAATATTCACATTCTGATTTTTTCCAGCCGGCTGCCATTTATCGTTATTAGCTTGTGACTTTTTTTCCGGCTCGGACTTTTTTTCTACAGCTGTTTTTTCAAATCCCAGTTTAGGGGTTTCTTCAATGGTTGCACTCGCCTTGTTTTCCAGCACAGGGTTTTTTACAGCGGATTCTATTGGCGGTTCAGATATTTCACTGTTCATACTTTTTATCGGAGCGGGTTCCTCGTTGTTAATCGGCGAATTTAGTATACCCTTAGGTTTACCTGTATTATCATTTTCTACAATTTTGATTTCCTCTGGCACATTAGTATTTTCCAAAGCGGGAACATTTTCCTTTTCAGCGGTTTTATCATATTCCGATAATATATCTGATTCCATTAGCGAATTAAATTGCACATTTTGTTTAGACATTCTAACATCAATATCAAAAGCGTTATTTGTTGTTTCAACTAGTTGTATACCAGCTTTCTTAGCGGATCCCATACCCATATTTATTCCAACAATTGCCATGATGGCGCAAATTAGAAACATTACAAATATATATCCCTGTTTAATTGTAGCCGCAGTTTTACTGTTAATCTGACTTAAAAGGTTATTAATCGGAATGAGTACTGAGTTTAAAATTTTTATGATGGCATTCATTAACATCTCACCTGTCGATTATAAATATTATTCTGCACTTTTTTACATTTTCTAATGTTTCACCGCTGCTGTAAATTTTCTTCACATCACTGTGGGCTATTACAGGCCTGCCGTTTACAAGGTTCAGACTCACAGTATAAAGAGGAAAATCACCAGCAATCTTCATGCTTCCAGCTTCATTTTCATTGTAACAATAGGAAACCATTCCGTACTTGTACGCATAATTTATATCTATATAATTCCTTGAAATTACTTCAAGACCATCTTCATCCAATATTGATGGAAAAAGTGATGGTTTAAAACCCGCACCTCTGACATCCACGATGATACTTGTATAATTAGTTTTATACGCCTTATCCCTGATTACCGGAAAATCCTGATTAGGGTAATTATACGGTAATACCGCGATAATATCCTTGAAACTCAACTGCACTTCGCTTCTGGCACTCCAGAAATCTACAGGATATTCCTTTGAAAATATTTTTCCGCCAATCATCGATTCTAAATGGCTTCTGGTATAGTCGGACTTGTTTATAATATCCATCATTTTTACACCGGGTTCTATCTGAAAATCCTTAATACCCGACATCAGAATCTCTATCGCTGATGACTGCGCTCTTCCGTAAGTGTCAATTTTGATTTTATTTATCGACTGCTTTCCATTGTAAATTATTGGTACTCCGTTATCATCATATTTCGCGTTATATATCGCCTGGGCTTTTATTAACCCGCTTTTCCAGTCTATTTCAAAAAACGTATTGTTTTTCACCGCGGAATCGGCGTTTTTATAAAATATGAATGACAAAATCAGCGTAACTATGCAAAAAACTATATTATGTCTCATAATGATCCTCATTAAGTTATTGTCAATAAAATTATCGGTAAATTCTGTTTTTTCCATTACATAAAGGTGTCAGAGTACCCTGAAAAAATGGTGCCAGAGCAAATTATTAAGGTGCCAGAGCGGGCTCTTCAATCTGTTAAAAACCTTGGTACCATTTTTGAACTGCTTGAAAAGCTTCCCGCCGCTTTTTTAAACAAAGAATTTCAAATGAATTTATCAGACCATAAGGCAACATCTTTGATTGTAATTGTTTCAGTCTATTTTAAACTAAGCGAAAAAAGAATTGACTAGAAATTATACAACAATTTCCTGACTTTATATAGAATTCTTAAAGCTATATCACAATATAAGCTGAAAAGAAATAATGGGGAAAATAAAGATGCAGTTCTAAGAAAAATAAAAAATCAAGGTACTCATCATGTTTTATTTAAGTTCATTCTCAGTGAGTTCATTAATATCCATCTCGTTTTTTCTTATGATAGCTTTTCTGATAATTTCGATAAAAAATAAATCAAAGGCTTCATTCCATCTTGGTATAGCTTATGGACTGTTTTCCATATTTTCTGTCGGATATTTCATAGCTGCAAGTGTTTACCACCCGATGTCAGCCTATCACCGCTATCTTACGTTGGGCTCCATTTTATTTATAGTCGCCCATCTAAATGTTTCCTTTTTCTATTTTCCTGATGAAAGACATCCCCGTGCTGCAAAATATTTTCTTATAGCCAATTACATCATTTCAATTGGCTTCATTACATTTTTTATCGCGAAAACCATACATGCTCCAAAAATTTATTATTTTCTGGGACATTACTGGGATTTCAACGCGGCAAAAGCAAACTCCCTCGGAAGCTTATATCTTATGTTGTTGCTTTTTGTGGGATTACTACTAATGATTTGGCGAATAGTAACCTCAACCAAAAAAACAAGAATTATTGTACTTGTTTACGGACTTTCATATATAACTGGCGCGTTAGTCCCATCACTAGTAAATGCCATAACCCGTACTGGCTCTCTTGACCGTGAAGCGTTTTATATATCATTGACACTTTTTAATTTACTTGGCTTTTTTCTTATGTCAATGGTTTATATAAACAATGTTAAAGATCGCACATCCTTTATCGACAAGCTTATAGGAATAAGTTTAGTTACATTTCTTATGATGCTGCAGTTTCTTAGTTATTTTTCTCTGACAGACAGAGAAGACGCTTTCGATAAAATTCAATATAAAACGGTTGAGATTCTGTTGCTGGATAATCAATACCCGGATAATCTACAATATATTGATTCTTATTCAATGAACGATGGAAAATTCAGTAAAAAATTCGGCGAAGTGCAGACAATCGAGACGGCACCAATGGAATATCTGTACATCAATACATATATTTATGAATCCATCAAAATTATTCCGGTTAAAGACTTTAGAAACAATTTAACAGTATTAATAAATAATACCTACCCGGCTTTCGCGGGCTACAAAAACGCGATAACCGTCTTTGCGGATAATCTTCCGGCTGATGAAAAATATCCGGCGGTAAAACTTATAAAGCATATAGAATCACTAAAACGTCCTGTGCTTGTAAATTATAATAAAATAAAATCTCTACCAGAAGAAAACTTTCGTACAGCTCTCTTAAAATATTTGAAGGCAGAGAAAATAGATAACCGAAAAATTGATTATCGGAAAGATGTCTTTGGGTATTTCAGAACCGAGCTAATTAAGCAGGCATCATCATCAACCCTGAATGGAAAAGATTTAAAACAGAATATTCTCAACTATCTAATACCGATGAATCCGGCTGGAACACGCATTTACCGATCGGCTTCAGGAATTTCGAATCACTTAATAGCTTATCAAAAAGTTAATACAAAAGAAAAAACTATTTATGAAGCGGGCTTTCCATATGCAGCCTACAGATCATATATACATCCGGCTGTTTTAAAAATCTGCATAATGTTATTCGCTATATTACTTGTTATTAGATTCGGCTTTAAATTATTTTTTTCCGGAGTTCTAATAAAACCGCTCAAAAGTCTTTCGCTTGGCGTAGAGGCAGTGAACAGCGGCAACTTGAATTCAGCCGTACCGGTTATAATGGAAGATGAAATTGGTTCGGTTACAAGAGCGTTCAACGGCATGGTGGATTCTGTACGGGAATCAAAGGAAAAACTTCAGGATTACGCTGATACCCTCGAAGAAAAAGTCCGTGTTCGTACCGAGGAACTTCAGGCGGCCATTGAGGAGATGGAGGCTATGAACGATAAGCTCATAGAAACCCACAACGCGCTTTGGGGTGAAATGGAGCTGGCGAAAAAAATTCAGATGAAGCTTTTACCGGAAAACCCGACAATGGCGGATTACGAGATTACCGCTTACATGAAGCCGGCGGATGAGGTTGGTGGTGATTACTATGACATTATAAATGTCGCTGGTATGGACTGGATAGTTATTGGTGACGTTTCCGGTCACGGCGTTCCTGCCGGTCTGATAATGATGATGGTGCAGACAGCCATTCACATTACTCTGGATCAGAATCCTGATATATCGCCGGACACTCTTCTGGATATTATTAACAGAACGATATCCAAAAACATTAAACAGCTTGGCGAAGATAAATATATGACGATTACAGTACTTGCGGCGACTAAGGGCGGCAGTTTTCTGTTTTCCGGTCTTCATCAGGATATTTTGATTTATCGCGCGGCAACCGGGCATGTGGATATTATTGAAACTCAGGGAATATGGATTGGCGTTATTGATGATATTAAGGGGATGCTTCAGGTTGACGGACTTTCAATGGCTCCGGGCGATGTGATGATTCTTTATTCAGACGGTATTACTGAGGCCGGTAAAAAAGGCGACATAGTCGGCGTGGTAACCGAGGAATTCGGGGACAAAAAACTCGCTGAATTTTTTAAAAGCTTTGCCAATCTTCCTGTTGACTCGATTAAAAACGCGATCCTCGATGAGCTGGAAAATTATATCTGTAAGGATGATGTTACCATGGTCATCTTACGGAGAAAAGTCTAACCGGTGCTTCGATAGCTCCGCGCCCCTCGATACGTTTTTCGACAAAATTAGATGATGTCGAAAAACACTCGGGGAGCGGCTTGTTGTAGATAATTAAATAGAGCAGTCCGGTCATTGAGTGTTTTCAGAAAAAGATTTTTTTGAGATCAAACTTCTGTCGAAAAATGTATCGAAATGACCGATGCTTCGATGTATTTGCTGGTCGTTGAGTGATTGCGAAGCAATTGTACCGAAACGCCCAGCAATCACACATCGATAAACTCAGTACGACGCTCAGTAATCGGATTGAAGAGCAAAATAACTTATAATGAATAATAGTTTTTGTCGAATGTATAACCTTGAAGGAGATTGAATGACAGGATTAACTTTTTTAATAATATTTTTAATTTTAATGGCATTTCTTGCTATAATACCCCGCTTTCTTCAAAAATTACATATTCCAACTGTTATTACTATGGTGCTTATTGGCATTATATTTGGACCAAATATGTTAAATGTAATAAAGAAGTTGAATATTTTTATCGGGCGTGGTTATCCGACAGACCAAATATATATGGTTATTGAAACTTTTGGTTTAATTGGACTTATTTTTTTAATGTCCCTTGCCGGTTT
>CAYLTM010000158.1:4691-8786 GCA_964386495.1 uncultured Leptospirales bacterium | reverse complement strand
GCAACATTCATATTTATTTTTTCAGAGATTTCAATCAATCCGGATGGAAGAGCGTCTCCATGTTCAATATAGGATTCAATAATTTTACGGGCTACATCCTGGGCAATTTCAATCGTTTCCTGAATCGTTCTTCCCTGGGCGACAAGTCCGGGAACATCATCAGAAGTTGCAAGAATCTGTCCGTTCTCCAGAGACTCAAGATGTAAATTAATTTGATACTGTTCCATTTACCGCACCTCCAAAATTTATTTTCAAATGCAGAATAGCCATATGCGAAACCATCTGTCAATTCAAAACGATCCCAAAACATTAATTACCGGAATTTCTTTACCTGAAAACAATTATGATTATTTCGACCAAAACGATACCTGGCACCGTTTAATTACTTTAAGATGTGGGGACATCCTGTACCCGATCAGGCTGTTAAACATTATTTTCTAGGGTGATTAAGCAATGAAAAATTTTATAAGATTATAATCATTCTACCTCAAATATTCATCAAAAATAATTTTGTCGATATCGATATAAAATATCGAAATTTAGCGGGAAAAATCGGACAAAAATAGAAAATAACGGTTATTGCCCAGACAAGACAAATATTTTATAGTATGTTAAATCATTATCAGGATTATTGATTTATCAATAATCCAATATATACTAATCATAAAGTAGTTATAAACATTATTAATAACTGTGAAAACCATTTTCTGATTTATTTAGGACGCAACATTTCCCGATTATCGGGGAATGTTCTCAAAAACATATTCTAAGGGGATTTAAAATAATGACATTATCAAAAATTCTGATTATTCTTTTTTTCTCAATTTCAACAGCAATGGTACTGAACTGTGGCGGCGGCGGATCAACGAGCCCAAGCGCAATTACTGAACCTATCGCGACTGAATCTGTTGGTACTGAAATTCCTGCCACACCCTCAACTTCGAGTCAGGTTGATACCGGACAGACGGTTGGCGAATCAGTGCCTGGCACCAATTTAACAGATAATCAACAGGAAATAAAGGTGCCAGAGGACGATAAAGATGACGAAAACATGTACAAAAACCCTCCGGCTGAACAGTTTATCCTAGAGACTGCTAATAAGCCAGGAGAAATTGTAATAAACTTGCCGTCGATAAGCGGAATGAACCCGGTTCCGGTTTCCTATGAAATTTGGAGAGGATCAGATAATGGTTTCGCCATCGACGAAAATGATGTCGCGTCAAACGGCGGTGTGAAGATTCATGAAAGTGACGATTTCACTGTATCAGAGTTTACTGACAGTAATCTTGCAGATGGGACAAAGTATTCTTACATTATCCGTTACAAGTATGATGATGGAGTATTCAGCAGCGGAATCACAGCGTCTGCATCCACAATGAGTTTTTCTGCACCACAGAATTTGAACGTTTTTCCAGGCAACGAGCGAATAGTGCTTCGCTGGACTAATCCGTCCGGCACCCCTGCTCCAAACGGTTACGAAATTTACCGGAAAACCGGATCACCATGGGTCAGCGGTAGTCAGGAAGAAATTGACAGTGCTGAATTTGTATTACGAAATAGTTCATCGGTAGATTATTCATATGACTCTATTGGCGGAAGTACAGTTGCAACTGTTGTTAATGGAACAGAATATTATTATCTTGTAAGATATATTTTTAATGATACCCAATACACACACTATAGCACACCGCTTTATAACACCTCGCCGGTAGTCGCTTCCAGTACGATTAAACCGTCTGGAATAGGAGAAGGTTCCGGAGAAATAGTTTACACCGGAATAAACGGTATGGTTAATGTGAGTTGGCCTTCACCGGTTTTAGCGGATGGTTCAAAAGTGGTGATTTACAAAAGCACGAATAATCCTACTACATGGGAAAACGGCACAATAGTTTTTGAAAATTCAGACTCATCTGTTAATAGTGCCGCAATAGAATCTTCTAATGGAACAAACGTTTTTTATGCAATATACGTACAGGACATTGCAGGCAATTTTTCAAATCCATATCAATTCAATAAAACTGTGTATGGTGTTATTCCTGTTGGCAGCGTTGCTGTTACTGGTGGATTTAACAGAACAAATATTTCCTGGACATTGCCGGTTGGTGCTCTTAGAGCAGAAATATATTATTCTGATAGTTCACAGCAAAATTCTGTAAAAGGTGTCGGAGAAAAACTTAGCGTTGCTGGAACATCATCTCCTGTAATACACCCGAATCTATCACCTGGCACTTATTATTATTCTGTTTACGCCGTTTTTTCAGACGGCTTGTCTGAATACTATTCGGAATTGCCATCGTCGGGAACTTTTAGTGCCGTGGCGGACGATCCTTCCAATGCTGAAGTAATTATCTCACAGACATCGACAGTCAATCCGGAAAACATCGCAACCCTCGGCGGCTTAGCAAATACTTATAACTGGGATCAGTCAGTTTCTCTGAGCAAGTCTTCATCATACAATGGCAGCGGGGTGATTCGTTACACCACGGACGGTACTGTTCCTGACAATAATTCTCCTGAATACACCACGTCTATACATGTTGTTAATGGTGAGACAAAAAATTTACAGGCTGCAATTTTTCAAAGCGACGGGACATCTTCCGGAAATATCGCTACCAAGACTTATACTGTTGATTACAACGCGTATTTGGATAGATTCATTATTGCAGTGAAAGACAAGTCTACCGGCGGCGTAATCACCCCGAATGGTGATTTGTATTCTTCTTCGAAAAACGCCGAAGTTTATTTTTCTTACACACCGGTTTGCGGTGAAATGTTTTCTATTTTTAAAAAAGTCGTAACCGCGGACAGCACGGATGCTCAACTTGGCACAAATTCCACATATGTGTCTTCTATGTCGCAACCATCGATTGTTTATAATAGAATGGATAATGTTTCTGTTGCTGTTGTTGAAAACCAGTGTGGTGTGGTTAATGTTAAAGCCACGGACTGTTTCGGCAAGGATTATGAAGGCGGCAGGATTACCAGAGTTAAGGGGTTTCTGAAGATCGCCGGTCGTAGTTACGCGACAGACCCTTTAGTTTCAACAGATGCTAATCCTGATTTATCACCTTCAAAAAACAACATCGTTAAAGCGGACACATATGTGATTTTTCCAAAGCTTGTAACAAAGGCAATCGACATGTGGAATAGACCGGCAGCAACACCTTATTTGTGGATCGCTTACGAACCGGTCGTGCAGGTTGATGTTACGAAAAAGGATTTCTTTACCGGTGATGAAACAGCCGCTGACGGAGTGTCTGTCTATTTTAACGTGCAGTATGCGACTAAAGACAAACCATATGGCACAACTGCCGATACTGTTTCATGGTTGGATGGTGGCACAGGGTGGCCATGGAAAACTACTCCCGATTTTACAGAGCCCAACTATTTACAATCTGTAACCGGTGCAGCAAGAAATATCATCGACACTGAACCTTTTACGAATTGGTATCAGAATCCTAACGTGACAAGATTCGATAAAAACGGTGACGGCACTGAAGGGGATTATTTTACTAAACCGCTTCCTGTTGTACCAGGTCGTGCGTACTATCAGGTGTTTAATCCATGGGATCCAAATAACCGCATTGGTACACGCGCACATTATTCAGAAATAAATGATACGACGAAGACTGGTTATTTAAATACAAAAGCTTTTCTTACAGTTTTACGCTTCAGAGTTCGTGCGGGTAATACTGTCGGTTATCGTAACGCGGATAATCACCTTAAAAGCTTTGAACCGGCAGATAACAAAACTGCCACGTTTAATACTACTAACCGTATTTTCGTTGAGGGAGTTAGAAGCGATCACGCGTCAATTAGCGATATGCCTGTCGGATACAGAAGTTATCCAATAGAAGTTTTTGAAAGACCACAGGGCTGGACAGGACTTAATCATTACAGTCGAAATGGTTTAACAAAAAAATGGTACGAGAAATACGGCGTGAAATGGACAGGAAAAAACAAATATGGTAGTGAAAATTTAGTTCATGATTCTGTGAATAAATTTTTTAATCCCGCTGTTGTTAGAACTAATATATTTTCTCACGGCTGGGAAAACAATCTCGTATATGAGCTATTCATGTATCAGGCACGTCC
>CAYLTM010000158.1:0-4681 GCA_964386495.1 uncultured Leptospirales bacterium | reverse complement strand
ATGGGGTGATGGCGGACTCTACAGTTCATCTACTTATAGCGGCAAAGCTAATGATTACAGCTCTTGGCTAAGTGCTACAAGTTCTCAAGGTGAAACCGGATATGAGTGGTTTGCAAATAATTGGATTGATGCTGGATATAATCTCGGATTTTTCCACTGGAATACAATGGCTGTTGAAGGATCTCCTACACCATCCGGTGCAGAACTTAAAATCTGGAATCCGACTGGCGGATCTAAAATGCAGCTTTTTGCGAGCGACAACAAGGATCTTGTAATTGCCGACAGTATCCGTTCTGCTAATATCGGCATGATGATGGCACAGTCTTATATTGATTCTTTTCCGGATGGGTACAATCCAGAGATTGCATCGATTGCCGGTCACTCTCTGGGTAACCAGGTTGTTACCAATGCGACAAGAAAGATGATACGAGCTGTTGATGCCGGCAAGCTGAATGTTGGCATTGTTCCTGACCGCATTGATCTTCTTGATCCGTACTGGAGTAATTCAAACGATTATCCTGGTCAAACCTGCCGTCAATATGCGGATGAAATACACAACTGGAGTGCAACATACGGTGACGATTATGACGGTGCTGACGCGGAAGACTCCAAAGGAATTCCGATTCAGTGGTTTAGAACAACTGCTCTTACTCAGCCGATTATGTCTATGGGTAATGACGGAAATATTGCGTATCTGCCAAAAACCAATTACCAGAAGATTTACGATATCGAGAAGTATAACGGTTTTGTTAAGAATGGAGGTATAGAAGTTTGGCTAATCGGTACTCAATATGAGGAGTGGTGATGCTCATAGCGAAGCAGTATGGTGGTATTTCCGTAGTATTGAAAGATCGGGCGATGCGATTGATGTTAGTTCGTCTATTTCAGCTCGTTCTAAAGTAAGCCATCTGTTCTATAAAATTAACAGTACCCGAGATACTTCCGCATGGCGATGGTATGAAATGACAGGCGGTCAAGGAGGAACCGGCGGCGGCAGAAAAACAATAACCACCACGGATGACACTTTTACAATACAGTCTGCAACAAGCGGAGCCGGTTCAGAAGAACCAGAGTATGATTAAAAATATTACAACATTATGTGTATATGTTGTAATATTATACTTTACACAAAATAATCCTTATATATAATGTTCGAAATAATATTGTCTGGGGGGACAAATGTATAAAAAAAAAGAACTAGTGACTTTAATTGCAGCGTTTTTATCAGTGCTATCACTGCTTGTCTGCGGGAAAAAACAGGATACTCCCGTAAACACTGAAGTAGAAGATAGCACGAAGGTTGTTGGCGAAGAACTTAAAGTGGTTACAGAAGAATGGGCTCCTTATAACTTTACGATTAATGGTGAGGTGAAAGGTCTTGGTACTGAAATAGTAAGTGAACTGTTAAAAGAAACAGGAACGAGTAGCCAAATAAAATCGTATCCATGGGATAGGGCTTATAAAATGGCAACAACTATGCCTAATGTAATAATTTTCACAATGAGCCGAAATGATGAACGTGAAAAACAATTTAAATGGATTGGTAAAATTGCTCCAAGAGAAATCAGTATTTTTAAGTTGAAAAAACGAAAAGATATTTCGGCAAAAACTCTTGAAGATTTGAAGAAATATAAAATCGGTGTGACATCCTCTGAAGATTCTACAACGAAATATTTAATTTCAAAGGGTTTTGAAGTTGGTAAAAATCTGGATATGGTACAGAGTGAAGGTGCCGAAAAACTAAACATTACAAAGTTTTATTCTAATCGTTTTGATCTGCTGCCCATTAACGAATTGTCTTTGACTTATCAGGTAAAAGAAATGGGACTAAATATTGATGATGTTGAAAAGATCATGGTTTTAACAGGGCAGGATGATCCGGGTTATTATGCAGCGTTTAGTATAGATACTCCTGATGAGACAGTGAAAAAATTTACAGATGCTTATAAGAAAATTGTTAATGATGGACGATACAAAAAAATTTACGATAGCTATACAAAATAATAGCACTATGCAAATATTGTAGTTGTCGCAAATCAAAAAGTGGCTCTTTAAATTTCGGGCAGCTTACCCAAAAGAGTCTTTAAAGATCAGTTCAACTAATCAACTCCTTCTACATTTTATTTACCCAGCATGTCGATTTTTAAATCCTGTAAAATCGACATGCTGGAATTCCGAAATAAATTCGTAATTCCTCACATTTTAGATGATTTTTGAAAGAAAATCATCTAAAATGCGGGTACGTCCTGTACCCGATCAGGCTGTCAGAGTTAAATCGACAGCCTGAATATTACCACATATTATTTAATAATACCATTTTGGTCGGACTAGAGTTTCTCGGTATATATCGTTTTTATTGAAAGGATAAAGATTTATGCTTTTTCGATCACCGTATTATTTTGAGGTGCAACATTTATACGGTGAAACATCATCATAAACTAGGTTTATGATTTATAGTAACTGAAATTTAACTTGCCGGAAAATATTATAATGTATAGATTGGTTAATGTTGTTTGGAGGATAAGTATGAGCAGATTAGAAGAAATAGTTAAAAATACGGTAGCATATGGTCGGGTTATTATAAATGCTGGACAAAATACAATTAATGATGTATCGGTTCCTGTTATTTTTGTAATAGAGGACGAGGTGTATATTTACGCATATTGCAATAAATTTGGAACATTTGCTTATGGCAACACTATTGATAGTGCAAAAGAAAATCTGATTGATGCTCTTGGTGTCAATTTCTCCGAATTATATAAACAGGGACGCATAGAAGAATTATTCAATCCTTTAGATGAAATTTATGACCGAGCTTGGGATATTGTTGATACTAATAAAAATAAACGAAATCTTATTTTAACAGCTACTAGATTTATGGAACCCGAAAGTACTTTTTTAGAAACCTCATTAATTAAACAACCAGATCGCTGGACACTTAACAAAAAAATAACCATATCCGTAGAATTTTACGATATAAATAGAGATGCGGCTTAGTGTGGAAAAGACTATAAGATACATTCCCGCGGAAGAATTTCTTAATGATTATCTTCCGAAAGAATTAGTGTATAAAGTAGAAAATCTTTCAAGTGGTGGACAAAGAGTATTGCTTTATTGGAGCGAAACGATCTGTCCCAAAATAAATGGATCATTGGCATATTTTAAAGAATTTGGTAGAAGATATACTTCTGAAGTTAATAGTAACGAAACACATTATACCTATATTGAAGTAACATTAAAACAAATTATATTATGTTTAAATAAATTAAATCATAAACCGTCTTTTGATTTAATCGAATTAATGGAAACAATTCCTTGGAAAGAGAAGACAAAGCCCCTTATATCATATAATCTATAGAAACCAACCCACATCTTTAATTTGTATAGATCAACTGTGGTTATCCTATTTAGCTTTTAACTAATAATGATTCCTTGGTTATGTTAATAAAGTTCTCAGCGTTCCAGGAATAAAATTCTTTACTGTCTTTAACAAAAGGAAGTATATCGGTAATTACTTTTTTAAAATCAACTGATATGAATTTTAACGATAATTGTTCAACTACTTCGGTTCTATCAAAGACCGAATCCGGGGATAAGTGACCGGATTGGATCATTCGGTTTCTCAAGTGAAGTAGATTTAGAGGAACTTGATTTTTGATATACCATATATAATCATAATAATCCCGGCCCTTAACCCGCCGGTTTCTGCATAACAGTGCATGTATTTTCCCTGCAAAAAGTGAAGAAAGATCATATAGCTTTACTGAGTGCATTATTGGAATTAGCCGGGTCTTAACTTCATATGTCGCACTGTCTGGTGGATTTATATCAATTTCGATTTTAACTTGTATTTTCTCATTTTGAGCTATTTTCATAACCGGCGGATCTATTGATGTTACATTCATTATCTGAATAATCGTACCATCCTTAATAAATGCTGATTGAATTTGCGATTCTTTTACCTTAAACTCTTTAGTTATTTCTAGATCAAATCCGAAAGATCCTAATTCATCCACAATTACCGGGAAATAATATTCGATATCGAAATCTAAATCACTTTCCAATAAACTAAAATCCATGTCCTCAGAGAACCGGTCTAGACCATGAAAGATTCGTAGTGCAGTACCGCCATAAAAAGCAGCTTTATTGAAAAATCCTGATCTGGATAAACCTAGCAAGGTAATTTCCTGAATTATTTCTTTTGCTGCATTTTTATAATCCGCTGAACTTTTGCAATTATACCGGTCTAACATTGTTTTAATTGAATTATCCACGACGTACCCCGCTTAACCATTTTGCAAAAATACTAAGAGCTTTACTCGAATACATTGGAGCAACGTTTGAAATAAATAAATTATCCAGATTGATTACATCACTATGCTCAATGCGGAAATCTTCATAGATCAAATTTTCTATGTCATGGAAATTCGCTATTCCGGAGACTTTGTAAATTGAATCGCAAAGAGCCTTCTCGACAGATGCTTGAAGATAGTTATATCCTCCTTCATTGAGAAGACAAATGCCGTAAGGATATGCTTTCGCCGGTAAATATAAATAATGAAAATTTCCAACCGGGGTCTTAAACACTTTGTCCTTGTTTTTATTGTATGACGCTGACATGAAAATATCTACCCGCTCTGGAATTATTCCATAAACATATAGTGCGTATTGAAACGATAAA
>CAYLTM010000157.1:6500-8803 GCA_964386495.1 uncultured Leptospirales bacterium | reverse complement strand
GTTTTCCACAGTTATTATCGCTCTCCGCCCGCCAGTGGCGGGCGGAGGCTATCATCAATGAGTACAACCACTTTATGAATAGTATTGCAGAGAATATGTTTGTAACTGTTTACACAACTAAATTTTAAATTTTATAAAGTTTTCTTTTTCGAAGAATAGCGATGATAATAATCGCACCTCCTGCCAGTATGACTGCCGCAATTGCGAAAATAATTGTCTGATGCCCATCCTCCAATGAGAAAATATTTGCGCCAAGTGATGAGGAATAAGCCATTTTTAACGGTATCATTGTGTTAGCTGATGAAATCGCAAGCTGACCATATTCATTTCTACCCATTCCATAAAGTTTGCCGTCGTAAGTTAAAATAATTGTGTGATTATGTGCCGCTGCAACATCGCTAATATTTTCCGTAAGTCCGGTGAAACTATGTCTCTCGGCAGGACTGTTGTCACCGAGCTGACCGTAGTTATTGAGACCACTTCCCCAGAGAGATCCGTCCGTCTTCAGCACAAGGGCATGCGATTCACCGGCAGCAACCTTCTTCCCGCCGGTCATTACCTGAATCGGTCTAAGTTTATTTGAGGTTGTACCATCACCCAGTTGACCGTAATTATTATTGCCCATAACCCAGACTGTGCCGTCTGTACGAAGTACGATGCTGAAAGTTCTACCGGCAGCGACATGTTTTACCCTGTTCATAATATATTTAAAAGAAGAGCTGTCGGTTGTTGTGCCATCACCAAGCGCGCCATAGGTGTTTGCACCTGTCGCGAAAAGACTCCCATCATTTTGCAGCGCGAGTGAATGCATTTCGGAAGCGGCAACCATTTTCATGTTGCCCATTAACTGGACAGGAACAGACTGATTTGTCCTGCTGCCATCACCAAGCTGCCCCCGGTCATTCCTTCCTATTGCATAGAGTGTTCCGTCTAATTTTATATAGAAACTATAATCCCAACCGGCAGCAACAGCGGCAACTGAATCGCATAACTCATCCCAATGTGAAGTAAGACCCAGTTGACCGTAATCATTTTTACCGCCACCAACTAATCGACCGTCTGTTAATAGCACCAGACTATGCCCGTTGCCGGCAGCACCTGCCTTTACATTGTCATGAACATACTTTAATACAGAGCGGTTTCCTGAACAATTGTAATCAAGCTGACAATGCATATTTAATCCGGTCGAATAAAGACACCTGTCAATACCGGTAAACAAAGTATGGGTGTTCGTTGAAATATTCGCCTCAATAAATTCAAGCTTAACAGAGATGCTCACCCCGGGTGATTTATATCCGCTGACACTGACAGCTTTTATTGTAAAGTTATAAGAACCACCGTTTTTGAGATTATATAACGTTAATCCCTGATACGATTTAGGTATCTGAGTGCCTACCCCTTCCAAACTGGTAATCTCGATATGAGACAAACCGGAATCATCAGGATCCTTCCATTTGAAATTTATACGGCGGTATCCTGGAACTGCGGTAACATCAGTAACATCAAGCATCATTTTCGGATCGGGTTTAACATTTACGGATAAAGACCGGGACAATTTCGATGTATCAACCGATTTAACAATGAAAGTATAGTTAGTATAATTTTTAAGTCCGGTATAAGTAAAATTTTGTTCACCTTTATTCACTATCATTAAACCGCTTCCATCCAAGTAGGAAATCTCAACATGATCAAAATCACTATCAGTCGGATCTGTCCATTTGAAAACCACTTGAGAATCTCCGGGTGCCGCAGTCAGACCACGAACCGTTCCCGGTGGAGTGATATCTTCAAGTTTAGCACAAATATTGACACCGGCTGACTTATTGCCGTTTGCATCAACCGATGTGACAGTAAAAGTATAGTATGTTCCGATTACGAGGTCTGTTATCAACAATCCGGGTTTTGAATCTTTTGATACAATCATAGGAGACGCTCCGCCTGGAGTCCACGTTATCTCAAAATGATCTACCTCCTCAGCGTAAGGATAATTCCAGATGAGCTGTACAGTCTTATCCGCTGAAGAGATCCTCGCTTCAAGACCGGATATTTCACTCGGACCCGTAATATTAGAAGGCTTCCCCTCAACCGAGACAGGTGATGATTTTCCGCTGATGTAAATTGCCGATGCCGTTAAGGTGTATGACGTTCCATTAACAAGTCCTTCCGCAGTGAAGGTTCCTGTTCCTTTAGCGACAGTCTGAGGGGAATCTCCACCCGGAATCCATGTTATTTCCACATGATCAAAATTTTCATCCGACGGATCGATCCAGCAGAGAGTTACCGAAGAACTCCCCGGTGTCGAA
>CAYLTM010000157.1:0-6490 GCA_964386495.1 uncultured Leptospirales bacterium | reverse complement strand
ATTAGTCACAGGATCGGTCGTATCTTCTATTTGAGTTATGTCTGAGGCGGGAGTACTTTCAGTAATTGCATTTTCATCACCAGCGGGATTATCAACTTTATCATCTGTATCACCACTGCAGGAAAACATCATAAGAAAAAGAATGAGTACTGAAAAAACTTTAATGACATCGGGGTTTTTCCGTATAATCATATAGTCCTCCTTCTATTTAATTGCGTTGTAATATCCATGTGATATCCATGTGATAATCATGTGATAATCATGCTGCCGAGTTGACTTTGACAGTTTGAAAATATCAAATCAACAAAGCTATCAAAACAATCTATTTCGGAGGCATAATTTATGGGACGTAGTCAATCGGCGGCTGACTTGTAGAGCCCTGATAGCAAGCGGTACCTCCTTCAGTACATTCAATGTGAATACGCCCATAAGCTCCAGCACCGCCATACAACAAAGATTTAAGATCATGAGTACGATAGTATTTTAATTGAATTTCACCTGTCTATAGGTTCACGTTAAAATCTAATAGTTTATGGGGCACTATATGACCCAGTATAAATATTATAATAATTGGGAGTGGTTTGACCTGTAATTGTTACTCCGTTAGAAATTCTAACAGCAATACGTCCATTTGAACCGGAACCGCCGTTTTCTCCATATTGAACAGCACCAACACCCCCAATTCCACCGTTTCCACCTATAGCTGAAATTCGATTGATCATCAGAGAAATATCGCTAAGAGTTTCGATATAAATGGTACCAGCAGAACCGCCGCCGCCACCGCCGCCACCGCTGCCACCAATCCATGAACAATCCGAATCACAGTTGTAATGGTTATTTCCGCCTCCATACCCACCGTTTCCTCCACTAGAAATATGTCCACCAGCTCCTCCACCAGACCCAGCTGTAGTACCATAACGATTCCCATTTATGCCATTAGTTCCATTTTCTCCATTGGTGCCATTGACAGATATTGTTGAGTTTTTAGATATTTCGAATTTAAACGCGACTATGTGTATTGCACCACCACCTAAACCGCCATTTCCTCCATTACCACCCGTTGAACCAAAACCACAGGAGCCTCCGGATGAAACACCATTCTTTCCATAGCCACCTCCAGATCCATAAATTGATGCCCAAACAGTATTTGGATTTTCAAATGGCCAAATTGAATTTTCTATTGCGGTGTAACTATTTCCACCAACACCACCTGCAGGGTTACCCATCCATGCACAAAAAAATCCGCTAGCATTGTATCCTGGATTCCCATCTCGACCTGCACCCAAGCCAACGCCAATTGCACCGCCCTTACCATTCATGTCAATGCTCCCTTGAATCGTAAATGTTTTAGTAACACCAATCCAGACTATTCCATTTGCATTGTCAGTTCCATTTCCCCATGCTATTTCACTTAAAACTGCGGTTGATTGGATTATGAAGTTTTTTGCTTGAACAAATCTTCCGTCAGATGGAGAGTATGTGTCAGAGGGATCTAATCCAGAATGGTTAAGCCCCTTATTCGTTCCACGCCAAGTAATGACTCCTGTGACCACATCATTATTATATAATTCTGATATGTTGACAGTATTTCCCGTAAGAATGGTTATATCACCATCTTTTCCATCGCCATAATGTAATGGTAGTTCACAAACTTCAATATTATTGTAGAAATGATAAGAACTATTGCCAAATAAGTCATACCCGACTGCTTTAACTGTATGGATACCTGGCTGATTGGCTCTATAGTCATATTCTATCTCATAGGGATATGTTGAATCTGTATTTACCAATACATCATCTACATAAAAATCAACTTTATCGATTGCATAATTATCTGTTGCAACTGCCGATATTTTATTTATACCATGAACTCTTTCAGCTAGCAACGGTGATGTTAAACTAACATATGGAACAGTTTTATCTTCATACTGTGGACCATTCACTGTAACAGAAAATTCAGCAGAACCTTCCAAACCCAGAGTATCCTTTACAATGATGGCTACTTTATCCGGGGACTTTATTGGAATATTCAGCTGGGGACTGTATTCATTTGAAAAAGAAGGACCGTAAATTGTAAAATCGACAGTTGTATTTTTTTTATAAAAGAAACATGGTTGTGTCGAATCAAAAGATATTGCCGCGGAGGTATCATCAAGAATTTGTATTTGATAGTATCCGTCGCTGTCAGCGGTCATTTGCCCGCTAATAATTCCATTCATTTCAATAGTTCCAGGGAACGATCCCGACAAAGTAATTGACGGACCGGTTTTTCCACTTCCTGCGTCATATTGAATAGTTTTGGAATCACCTACTTTATCTATAGCTTTAATATTAATTATCACCTTTTCAGCAGGAGCCAGATTTTCACCTATATAAAAATCAACACTACAGCCCGCCTTCGATGTTTTTAAATTTTTTATAGCACCTGTTTCAGAGGAAATACTATATGCCAGATCTTCTTTTTCAGGATCATATGCTTCAATGGTTAAGGATATTTTTAGTCCGGGAATTAGCGGAGTTCCATCAGCAATGTCTTTTTTCACGGAACTTATTACCGGTGGTTTATTTGCTTCATATTTCTTTATTTCGGTAATTACATTGCTGCATGATGCAAATAACATAATATATATCCTCCTTCAATAAGTAATCACTTAACTTTTCGAATATATTCTAATCATAAAACGGTTTTCCACAGTTATTATCGCTCTCCGCCCGCCAGCGGCGGGCGGAGGCTATCATCAATGAGTATAACCACTTTACGAATAGTATAATAATAACTAATTACAAAATAATTGTCAATCTTAATAATAAATAATTGACAAAATATTATTCTAATTATAGGAACATGCAAATGTAATTAATCAGGATTTCTATTAAACTTTGACAGCTTGATTAGAAACATGATGTATAAATCGACATCCTGAAATTAGTTTTGTTATAACGATTTTTTGATTTCACTTCAATATTATCAGACATGAAAATTTTAGAGATCAAGTATATGGAGAATTTTATGAAAAATACTATTATCATTTTTCTAACATTAACCTGTTATTTTTTACTATCGTGCGGAAAAAATACAACTGACTTTAGTGATGAATTTTCTGTTTATGTTCTTCAGACTTTAGGAATGAATAAAAAACAAATTGCCACTGGTGAAAAACAGGAATTGAAAATTAAAAGTTATCTGGTAGACAGTGATATAGTTTTAACCGGAGACAAATCGTTATTAACTTTACAAATGAAGAAAATCGGTCTGATAAAAGTTATGGAAAATACTGAAGTTGCCATGAAAGCTATAAAAGATTCTCAAAATGAAATTAATATATATCTGAATAATGGCAGCATCTTTTCAAAACTGTTAAAGCTTGATAATAAAAGTTATATAATCAACACGGCAAATTCTGTGATAGCTGTGCGTGGAACCGAGTTCAGAGTGGAATACAACAAAGAAAACCGCCAAACAAGTATATCGGTAAAAGATGGCAGCGTGTCAGTTAAGTCCGCGAATAATCCTGATAAGGAATTTATTGTCACTCCAGGAAAAACAATAATGGTTTATGATGATAAAATCGGTGAAATAACAGATATTAGTAAAAAAGAAAAAGCATTGCTTGATTATTTAAGCGTATATAATTATATAACCAATTTAATAACTTTAAAAGAGAAAGATGTTATTGCGATTAATGATAAAACCAAAATTGATGAAGATTTACAATTTAATAAATATACTTTCTATAAAAATCTGGAAAATATTCCGCCATTCATAAATTTTGCTGAAAAAAAAGTTATAGAAGACCTCATAGATTCGTATAATGGTCAACCGGAAATACTTAAACAAATTTCAGAAAAGTTTGCTACCTATGAAAAAATGAAAGACTTGTCGCCAATGCAAAGACTGCGAACTTTAGGCGGTTCAATCTCAAAACTAAAATTAAAAGATGGCAGTACAATTATCGGAAAAATTATTCTCCAGGACTCCATGAATGTTCATATCGACACTGGAACAACAACAATCAAATTGCCGAAAAATGAGATTGGAATGAAAGAATTTATTCAGTAGAAATTTATGAAAGTAATAACATTCCTCATAATAATTCTCATACTTACGAAAACTCAGAATTTAATTGCTGACACTGTACGATTAAAGGATGGGCAGGTTTTTTTTGGAGAAATTATTGAAGAAACTCCCACTTACCTGATAATAAAAACCAAATATGAGAATAGAGTAATTTCAAACTCTCAAATAGACAAAGTCTTTCCGGGAACAACCGGACTCGAACAAGTCTATATTCTTATGGATGATGATACCGTAAAGTTCGGTTATATGATTTATCAGGATGACAGAGAAGTTATATTCAAGCCTGATGAAAAATCTCCGGATGAGATAATACCGAAAACAAAAATTAAACAAATTTCAAATGAAGAAATAATGCTGTACAATCCGAAAATATTTTTTTCCGCTGGGATTATTATGCCTCTGAATTCTTCAAAATCCAAGCTTACATTATCCCCAATATATATTGGAGGGGGCGGCATTGATATTCCTCAGATTCAAAATCTTGGATTTTCCATATACGCAGGATTTTCAAATATGAAATCAGAAAAATTCAATTCTATGAAATTTCAAATAATCCCAATTATGACAGCATTCAAATACAATTTTCATTTCTGGAATATATTAATCACGCCATATTGTGGTAATGGATTATCTATACTCCTCTTTGACGACAACGAATCAAAATCCTTAAGAGGTTATAAATATACATCGGATTTGGGATGTATGGTTGGTTATGAATTGTTTCAAAAGAAGGTTATGATAACATTGTTTAGCTCTAATCTTACTATCTGGGATACAGGGTTTACTTACCTTTCAAGCATGGTTTATTATGCCGGTCTCTCCATAAAAATATAAATACATACTACTTATATTTTATGGCTGTTCTGGAAGCTACTGCAAGAGTATGAAACCTCTAAATCATACTTAGTCTAGTTAAATATATTCCTTTGAGAGCACAGTAAGTCTACTTCCCTTCGACGATCTTAATCTCCTCCTCAGACAAACCATACAGCTTGTAAACAAGAGAGTCAATCTGTTTATCCAACAGTGAAATCTTTTGTTCATAAATAGCTATGTCCGCCTCGATTATGCTCATTATCTGATCAGAAAATGAATTGACAAATGTTTACTTACAAGCTAACTTGTCTCAATGGGTAAAATAATAAAATTTTATACAAAATCAGACGGGAAAAGTCCTGTACGTGAATTTCTTGATTCCTTACCATCTAAAGTTGCTCAAAAGTTACTTGGGTTTTGGCAATTATTGAGTCACACGATGTAATTCCAACAACTTATTTAAAGAAAATAATCAATACTGAACTTTGGGAATGTCGAATACAATTCGGCTCAAATATTTATCGAATAATGTGTTTTTTTCAAAATAATTCTATAATAATTCTTACTCATGGGTTTATCAAAAAAACTCAAAAAACACCAATTGGTGAAATTGAAAAAGCTGAACAATATATGAAAGATTACATCAAAAGGAGTTAATCATGAGCGATCTTAAAAAATATGTGGAAAATAGAAAAAAAACGGATAACGCTTTTGCAGAAGGATACGATCAGGGATTTGAAGAATTCAAAATTGGTTTTATGTTAAAAGAGGCGCGTGAAAAAAGCGGACTTACTCAAGAAGCTTTAGCTAAACGTATTAAAACCACGAAAAGTGCGATATCAAGAATCGAAAACCATTCTGAAGACATAAAATTATCGACATTAATTAAAGTCGCTAATTCATTGGGACGCCATCTTTCTGTAAAAATTTTATAAATAAGAATGTCAATAAACAGCTATGTCCGTTTTGCTTTTTACAAATCAATAAAGTAAATTTGCAATAACTTTTACTTGATAGAAATAAACCCGGAAAAATACCTTCTGAATTTTACCGGAATATTGGTTTTTGGCGAATTTTATTTTAGTGAGGAATATTTTCATCCGCCAAAAATTTCATGAATTTATTACTTTGGGCAAATTGTAAAGTTTTTCTTCCCGAACTAATTCAAGTGAATATGAAAACACAGCGTATAAAGATTCCTTGGATAAAACAGGATAATTCGTTAAAAGCTGTTCTTCTGTCCAACCGTTAGATAAAAGATCAAGAATAAAATCCACAGATAGGCGAGTATTTTTTATAACTGGCTTTCCACATAGCACATCAGCACCAGAATCAATATAATCATTCCATTTCATAAAAACCTCTCTTATCATACTACTGATATGATGATTATTACCATACACTTAGCAAGTCAAGAAATAATTCTTATCAATATTCTGGTCTGCACTCAACCCAGTCTTCTCGAAGATGCCCTCACCCGCGCTACTGCGCACCCTCTCCCGTTTTTATAACGGGAGAGGGTTTCGTTGAGAAAAGTCATATTGGACTTTAGTCTTTTTTATAGACATATAGTTAAGCAACTAATTTTTTTTCAAA
>CAYLTM010000156.1:5153-8885 GCA_964386495.1 uncultured Leptospirales bacterium | reverse complement strand
GAATACCACGAGAGTGCCAAACAGATTGGTCACTACAGTAGTAACGAATATTACGGCATTTTTTCTTTGCTCACTTTAATGATTATTATTTGAAGAAAATAGGTAATCATATATGAGACAATTATTGACAAAACAATTTTTTTTGATGTTTGATTTTGAAAAAAATTGTTTTTTGAGGTCTCATAATTTTTTTTGCTGCTGAAAAAAGAAGGTAAGAGAAAACTGTTTGACAATTTTTAATTTTGAATTTCTTTATCCCAGCGAGAGTAAAATCCAATGAAAGAGATAAATAAAAACAAAAAAAAGAAACCTCACGATAGTGCGTATAAATATCTTTTTAAAAGTAAAAGAATATTTCTACAGCTATTAAAATCTTTTGTTCATATTGATTTTATAAATAAAATTGAACTCGAAAACATGGAACTTTTCGATAAATCATTTATTTCAGATGACCTTCTTGACAGAGAATCCGATTTAATTTACAGAATAAATTATAAAAATAGAGAATTCTTTATTTACATTCTTCTCGAATTTCAATCAACTGTTGATAAATCAATACCAGTTAGAATGTTTTCATATGTTTTGTTACTTTATGACATGATTTATAAAAATACAAAAAAGGGACTTTTACCGAATATTTTTCCTATACTATTATATAATGGGAAAGACGACTGGAATATCCCGACAAATTTAAACCGTCTTATTGAAAAAAATATTCCAGATAAATACATCCCTTCTTTTGAATATTATCCAATTATTGAGAAAGATATTCCAGATAAAACTCTTGAAAAACTGCACAATCTGGTTGCAGCAGTTATTTTCCTTGAAAAACAAAAAGATGAAACAAAAATTAATATGGCTATAAATAAGGTTGTTGACTTTATTAAGGATGAAGATATTATTGATGTGAGAATATTTACTGTTTGGTTAACTAAAATGTTCAGGGCAAGTGTTTCTCAAAAAAAGATTAATGAAATAAAAAATATAACAGAGGCAAAATCTATGCTAACCATCCTGGCAGAAAAAATTGAGAATAAAGCTAGAATCGAAGGCAAAATTGAAGGTAAAATTGAAGGTAAAATCGAAGGCAAAATCGAGACCGCAATCAATCTCATTCAAGACGGAATGTCTATCGATAAAGTTGTAAGATATACGGGGCTTAGTCGCGATAAAGTTGAGAAACTAAACATGAAAAAATCCTCAAAGAAAAAGTAATTTCCTTACAAGCCATTCCGGTTTACTGTACCCAGTCGGAATGGATAAAACACAGAAAGATTATACCACTCGTTACCGAGTAATAACGCAGTATCGCCGGAAGAATTATTAACTACAGTAGAAACGAATATTACGGCATTTTTTCTTTGCTCACTTTCTTTTTGTGTCTCCAAAAAGAAAGTAAGAGAAGAATATTAAATGCTGATATCCGTTAATAGCGATATCCTTAACTTAATAAAAAAAACTAATTGACTTTACATAATATATTGTGTAATTTGAAAATATGAATAAATGGAAATTAATATATTTTGAAGATAACGGAATTAGCGAAATTTTAAATTTCATTAATTCATTATCAGATAACGAACAGACAAAAATTTTTAGTTGGATTACAATTCTTGAAGAGCAATGACCGACTTTACCAAGACCATATGCAGATTTATTAAAAGATGGAATACATGAGTTAAGAATAAAAATAACAGGAAAGCAATTAAGAATATTATATTTTTTTTGTTATAAAGATTTTATAGTTCTGACGAATCATTTTATAAAAAAATCTGACAAGGTACCTGAAAAAGAAATGCAAATAGCTAAATCAAATAGAGAAAAATTTTTAAAAATTCATAAAAATTATGATGACTTATTGGAGAATTATAATGAAAACTCATAAAAAAATATTATCAGAAAAACTAAAAGATCTAAATTTTAAAGAAAAATACGATGAAGAAAAAAAACTAATCGAAATTTCTTTAGAAATATTAAATACAAGACAAAATTTAGGACTAAGCCAAAGTGATGTTGCCAAAAAAGCACATATCACCCAACAACAATTATCAAAAATAGAAAATGGAGAAAATTGCAATTTGCACACTTTTTTAAAAGTATGTAAAGCATTAGAAATGGAACTAAATTTTATCTTACCTCATAAAAAACAATTTATTTGATAATACAGGAAATCGTCTAACAAGGAGCATTAAATATTGCCATAGGATCGCTTCGGTAAGCTTTACCCTATTTTGATAATGTTGAATTAGGGTACAATAAGCCATTTCGGTTTACTGTACCCAGTCGGAATGGATAAAACACAGCAAAGATTAGACCATTAAGTGCTGATGAATGCCGCTGAAACGCCAAGTGAATTAGTAAACACTTTAGTAACGAATATTACGGAACTTTTATTTGCATACTTTAATATTTATTATTAGAAATTAATAATTAATCATATATGCCCAATTATTGACAAAACTATATTGCACACTAAGGTTTATCATATAATATGAAGTATGAATTATGTTAATTATAAACAATGATTTTGGTTTTTAATAAAGGATAAGAAAAACAAAAAGGGAGATAAATATTATGAGTGACGAAACACAGTATCCGATTTTCATTAGCCCGACAGGAGAAGAATACACTTGTATATTTTGGGTAAACCATATGGGCTTTGGTTGGGAATGGTACGGTTTTGAATTAGTCGAATCCACTGAAGCTGATGATATATACTTTGGTTATGTTATGGGAAGTATTAATGAGTTTAAAAATTTTTCTTTAAACGATCTTAAAAATATTGGTGTTGTAAAAGAAACAAAAAAGGCTGATGAGTTGAACAGCCTTCTGCCTCCAATTGGCTGGACAAAAAAAACACCCCATAATTTTGAAAATAATAGCGACAGCATTATTCAATTTTTAAATAATTTAACGATAAAATAATAATATTGGAGAAAGAGTATGTCAACTACTAAAATTATACCAGTACAATATAAGAGCGAGGTCGATATTGTAACTGATATAGTAAAAGCCGCAACAATAATCAATAAATCAGCAGTTATAAACAGTGAAAAAATTATCGATAAATATATTAATCATATTTATGATTTTTCATATAGTCCATCTGAATATGCTAATAAAGCTAAGGAATTCGTTCGAGATCTTACTGATAATGAATTTTCAGATATTAAAGAAAACCCTGACTTAATAATCGACACGCTTAATTTTTCTTTTCTATTTCATAGCATATCGGTTATAGATGAAGTACCTACAGTTGGTATGACTAATATTAGTATTGCCAGCATGTCATATGATTTAATAAGAAACTTTGAAAGATTTGAAATCTTATCTAAAATCAAGGTGGAAAATGAAAACCAAAAACTTTATTTGACCGATCCGGCAGGGAATAAAATTCTTGTTGATGAAAATGTTAACATTCCAAAAGAAGAGGAATCTATGAAAAACAATTCATCTCCGGAATGTATGAAAGATCTTCTTTTAATTTATATTATTTCTAAACATATGAATGACCAAAAAGATATTATTCAGATAAACCCCAGACTCTAAGTTGTTTGTAGCAACTACATTTTCAACCAAGACCGAAGTGGCATCAGTAATAACAAGTCCGCTCATTGCGTTGTTATCAACAGTGACATTTGTCAAATCAACGGCATCGGCAAAAGAGATCTTAATCCCCTCGTTCCCATTCTGATTGGCCACTAACTGAACACCAGAGACATCAACCACATT
>CAYLTM010000156.1:3400-5143 GCA_964386495.1 uncultured Leptospirales bacterium | reverse complement strand
TTCAGATGATGTTGAAATATTTTATTAACAAGAAATATAATCTTCCTACAATGAAAATGTCATTTTCGATTATAATGGAAATTGCAAAATTAGACACAAATAAAATACTACAAAATGAAATGTCCAATAACAAAGATGCGGTCTTTCACAAGTAATAATTTAACGGCTATGAGTATTTATATGAACTATTTTATACAGGATATAACCATATATGGAAGATAACAAACAAAAAAACTCAAACGAACAAAAACAGAGTAAAGAATCAAATAAAACAATAGAGGGTATATCAGAATCAATTGGAAATCTAATTGAGTACCTTGAGATTACTCAAATGAGCAATATATTTTCTGTCAGCAAACAAGAGATAACAGATTCTTCCAGTATTGTTGTTTCCACCATGACGAAAGCACTAAAAGATGTGATTATAATCCCCGCTAGCTCAGATACGGAAGATAGAAGGCAAAAGATTAAGCTTGCAATTAAACCTTTTACAGATTTAGTGATAAGGTCGGTTGATGATGATATGAACCCGAATGGTCTGGAAGTAATAGCAATGCTATTATCTTTATCGTTATTGCATGTTTATTCTTCTGAAGCTTATTCAACACATGTCAAAAAGAAAGAAATTTCTAATAATCGGGAAAAATCACAGAAAAGAATAAAAAGTACAATCACTGATGTTTTAAAAAACTCATTAGATTGATAATGGATATTAACGCATCCCTTCCTTACTATACTTAGCTGCATATCATTCAAAAAAATCCTATTAATCAGGATGTCAAAATTAAATTTACATCCTGAATAAAAAAAAACCAATAATTATACTTAAAAATTGTCTAAATAGTAGTACAGAATTCAGCCATATTCTAATAATAATTTTAGAAATGGCACTGATTCTTTAATTTTATGTATTAATAATTATTAAGAAGGATGGGGGGCCGCTATGAAAAAACCATTTATTGCTACCGTTGCTACGATTTCTTTTATTTTGATGTTAGTACTTTCCTGCGGTGAAGATTATGATGATTCCAGCAGCAAAAAAGATGGTGACGAATCTGAAAACGCTCAAAACGCAGATGCCGACAAAACTGGTCCTGACTGGTATAAATCTTGGGAACTTGCGCGAAAATGGCACAAAACAATAATTTTTAAAGACAAGGTCTGGATTATTGGCGGATTTCAACAAGCTTCACCAGATTTGTTTAAATCCTTATGCAGAAACGATGTCTTTTATTCCGACGATATGATCAATTGGAAAAAAGTTAAGTCGCCTCCATGGAAACCCCGTGTTGATTTCGGTTGTGCTGTATGGAAAGGCAAAATATGGGTAATCGGCGGAAGAGACCAGGAAAAAAGTAATTATATCGGTATTGGATTTTCGGATATCTGGAGCACTGTTGATGGTGAAAATTGGAAATATCATGGCTCATTTCAAGGTTGTACAGCTTATTATGCATCTTTGGCTGTTGATACTAAAACTGACACATTGTATATGTACGCAACAATGACCGGCAGTGAATTAATCGGATTTATTAACAACGCACTATGGAAAACTAAAGACGGCTTGAATTGGGAAACAGTCTATGTTAACCATAAAGACAAATTTGTGCCTGAAAGATTAGTCTATAACGTTTCCCAAATGGAACAATCATTGAGAACCAATTCTTACAGCAAAAATATGACAGATCTTGTCGGATATTCATTAGTCTCCAGATACTACTCTGTTTACAATCAAGGAAACAG
>CAYLTM010000156.1:3019-3384 GCA_964386495.1 uncultured Leptospirales bacterium | reverse complement strand
CCCAGCGTGCCTTTTTGACTATCCGACTTCGTGGAGTGAACCATTGGCTGTCATGAATTCTATGGGCACATTCAATACAAAAATTTATTATGTCAGCAGAAAACCTGACCCGAATAAACCCGGGAAATTTATTCTTTACCCTGAAGAGCATGTAGCACAAAGGTATCTATTAGAGCCTGAAAAAATGGGAACTTCGATGACAACATTTATTGGTGATCCAAATATTGCAAAAACAAGGGGTTATAGTTTAGTTTATAACAATGACTATCTGTACATTATCGGTCCGGAAACAAATTATCACTATGATATACATGGCGGTAATGACAATACTGTCCAAGTAGCAGAGGGTGTATGGTTTTCTAAAC
>CAYLTM010000156.1:0-3009 GCA_964386495.1 uncultured Leptospirales bacterium | reverse complement strand
AGTTCGAAGAATCATCAGGTGCTGATAGAGATTTTTCAGTCTGGTGGTATCAGCCTCCGAAGTCAAAAACAGAGGACAGCATCGATTTTGATAATAGAAACTGTTATGTAAGTTTTGGTAAAACTGATTACTGGCAGATGTTCAGATGGGATGTGGCTACCCCTCCGAATATGCCTGAACTGCCGCATTTTATCGCGCTTCCTTATTATACTCAAAGAATGGTATTTGACTGGTCACAGCATTGGACAGAAAGGACAGATTCAAGGATATTGATATTATCTTCCGGCAAAATGATTATTTACGGCGGTGCTTCTTTTAATCAGTTTAGAACTAATTTCAATGACGGTCGATTTTATCATGTCGGAGATCTTTGGGACGCGACATATAGTTACACATATAACGGAGGCATAAATCAATATGGCAAACTTTATCCGAGAGGTTACAGATCAACAATTACAGAAAGGAACGGATACGGAGAAATTCCTGCGTATAATGGCTATAACTATTACGACATGTGGATTTGTGATGTAACATCAAATGATATTCCTGATAAACAGCTTAAACGCTGGAAAAAGGTTTATCCTGCTGAAGATTTTAAATACGGCAGGGGAAAAGACTATATATATTCCGATGTTCAACAGCTTGTTCCCGGCAGAAGCGGACACAGCTTTGTAGAATATAAGGGATATGTATATGCCTTGCTCGGCGATATTACTTATGTTTACAATATTAAGGGTTGGCCTAACTTCGCGAGCGGATTAACTGATACTGTTTACAGGTGTCCTGTTAATCAGATAGAGAATGCTAACGCGTGGGAAAAATACCATGTTACTATAGATGTCGGCAAAACCGGTTACTATGATATAAAAACCGGTCATATAATTAATTCTAAAACTACAGAATACGGCTGGATTAATATGAAGTCTAAACCTAATACCAGCGGAATCGGACCTTGATGATAACCTTTGTTTATAATTAAAGTTTTGTTGATTATTGAATTTATTACTTAACTTAGTCTTAAATTACACGAATATGCCATTCCCTTTACTGTACTCTGTCGCATTTACTTTTATCAGACAGTACATACTGGGAATGGCTTCTCCCGCTAGTTTATTAAACTATTGTAAACTGAATGTTGCGACTATTGTAACGAATGCCGCTGATATTACTGCACTTTTTCCAGGAAAATTACTACACATTTTCACATTCTGTCTTTTCAATATTTTCAATCGTTTCAATTATTTGAACCAATTTGTTATAATTTTCATGGATGCTATTTATTATTTGATCTGCTTCCCTGGATTTTTTAGTAAATTGGCAATGGTTCACATCATTTCTTAAATTCACTATTGAATACATAAATTTAAAAATAATATCTGTATATTTTTTGAATTTATGATTATTATACATAATTTCAAATTCTTTATCATCACAACGGCATTTATCCCTTGTTATTTTGTTATGGTTAAACTTCATCACACCTATAAAACCGTCACGCATTTCTCGGGTGTTTTCTATACCGCATTTATCAAGTATATATGTTGCCAACATTTCCTGCATAAAGGTTACACCCTGCTGATACATTTCATGATCTATGCACCATTTAACAGCAACAATACCATTTCTTGCTTCATTATCAGAAAATGAATTTGATTATTAAATGTATATATAGCATCGAAATTTTTCCCGTCACCTAGAAATGATATAAATTTTTTCACAAAGAATCTCCATTGGGTACATAAAACTAATATCAGATCCCCATATATTTTAATTTCATCAAAAATCTAATTTTTTGAGATTACCAGTTTCTATTATAAATGATCCCCTAATTCTTTCACAACAAGAACATCTCCTTCATAGGAGCAGTAAAATCTTTTAGCATCCTGATCAGAATATGCGTAAAATTCATGTGTTAATTTACCTTTTGGGTTTGTAAGTTTCTTAAAACCCATTGAATCTAATGATTTACCAGTTTCAAGAAAATGACACAACTTCATTATATTATTATTTATTGAATATTTACGGTCTGGTGAAAGATTATTTATCTGATTCTCTATATCTTTACTAATCCTGAGTCTATTGCTAAAAGGTTCCAGCATTTTCCCCGACATAATATTCTTTTTTCCTTCTTCCCAGATTAACCTACCCCACCAGTTCAAATAACATTTTTCATCAATACAGTCAAACGCCAGTGTAGGCAATCCATCATAAATATCAATTGTTTCACCAAAAGAGGTTCTTAGAAATGCTTTAATATTTTTTTCAATGATATCAATAGAATCTATTTTAAGCGGTAATGATGGAATTCGCAACATTTCTTTACCAGTTTCAAAAATATATATTACCTCATCCGCATAAACTGCGGCAATATTCTGAAGAAATCCATTTAAACTTTTAAATCCCCCAGTAAGATTAAAAATTATCTTATAACCATTATTTCGGTATAAAGGAATATTTTCAGAAAACCATTTAACCAAATCTACAAGAGCTGCTGTAAACATTGATATATTTGAATTATTTAATCCAGATGAAGTAATATAACCACCGACAGAGCCACCTGAATTTTGAATCCAGTTCATAACATGCTCAGCAGTTTTATTTCCTAGATAAGTATCTGTCTTAACAAGAAAATGAATATCCATATTAGAAAACACCATGCTGTTATAGTAAGAAATCAAACTATTACATTCAGCACCAGCTGCCTTAATAATGTTAATATCACCACTATTAAACTTATTCAGTATAATTTCATCTACATTTAGTATCGATTCCTTAAGTGACTCTGGAATCTTTTTTTCATCAGATTCGTTAGCGAAACAAAAATAATCATTTTTCCTTTCGGCACTAACATTATTGGTATAGAGACTTGTCCCACATGTGCTTATTATCATTTTCTTCATTATCTACCACCTGAAAATTTGATTTTAAAAAAATTATTATCTGACACCAGCAATAACCCGAATTCAATGTTGAAATGCAACAGATATTTTCGAAATAGCTTCAGAGGGT
>CAYLTM010000155.1:5658-8981 GCA_964386495.1 uncultured Leptospirales bacterium | reverse complement strand
GACTAAACTTTAATAAATTTCTGGTGAATAATTTGAATTTTCTGAAATAATTATTAGTCGGGTAATATAATGGAAAAAGAAGATACAGTGCGTCAACATCGTGAACTTGATGAATTTCAATTGCGGAATATACGAATTATGACCGCCCTGCTTGCTAAGGATTGCGCGACTGATGAATTACTCGATTATTTAAGGGAAATTGAGCTGGATTATTATTCTCTTCAGGATAAATATCATCTATTGGAAAAAAATTCAAATATAGATGAAAAAACAAAATTACTGAAGTACAAGGAAGGATATCTTACAAATATTGTAAAAACGGCATCAAGAATATTTTTTGGAATCAAAACAAAAGACTATCACATATCATTTATAAGAATCGACATAGACGATTTCTCTGTGTTTAATAATAAATATGGGCATGCGGTCGGCGACGAAGTTCTTGTTAATGTTGCGAATCTGCTGAAAAATACTGCTCGCCCAACCGACTACGTCATACGTTTCGGCGGTGAGGAATTCGATGTTATATTACCCTCTACAACACTTGATGGTGCTAAAATATTCGCTGATAAAATTTTGTCGGAAGTCCGGGCTCTAAAAATTGAACACAATGGAAAAACACTTGGAGTAACAATCAGCTGCGGATTGTCTACATTAAAATATATTTTTGATTGCGATAGAATGGTTAAAGATATTGAAGTGGATCAAAATTTTAAACAGCTCCAGCAGGAAGCGGATAACGCTTTATATGAATCGAAATATCTTGGAAAAAACAGGTACTCCACATTCACCGCTAACCGCTCATCAGAATATGAAATCATTAGAAAAATGTATTCTGAAAAGGCTAAACTCGACCGCAAAGGTTGAATGATAAATTACGCATTTATATTGCTGCTTTATCATTATGAATTAACAGAAAATGGTTAACTAAAAATTTGTTCAAAATTGACTTTTTTTAAAATAAATTAACTTGATTCTTAAGAGACATAAAATTATCTTGTTGCTTATAACACATAGCGATAATGCAATGACTGATAAAAATATCTATCTGCCTATTTGAACCTTTGGTTTATTTTGCAGTAAACTATTTTTACATATGAGGTGGTTTATGAAAAATTTAATTTTTGTATGTTCGTTTCTGGTTCTGGTTTTTCTTGTTAAATCCGACAACTTCGGTTCTTCGTATGATAAACCTGTACAGTCTCAGGTTAAAAAAGGAAACTATATTCCGTCGGATTTAATTACTCCGGCAAAATTACGCAATCTGCCGATACCAACAACCGGAGAGGATTATGCCTTTTATCAATCGATTGGTAAAATAACAAATATTGTGATAGGAAATTTTTCCAGAGGAGAAAACCGCATCACTCTTATTTCAGATAAAGACGCTGATGGTATTGTTGATGAGCTTGTGTATTGGTTCGAGGACATCAGCAAGTTCCAAAAAGTTAATCACCCTGAAATAATGTATTCTCCAGAAAAATTTAAAGAACTGAAACTAGCAATAATAAATGGAGATAAGAAGGAACTTAGCCCTAATGAGGAAGGTTTGAAATATTTAAAGGGTGTTCTATCTCAAAGTGTAATGAATATTAATATTTCAAAAAGCGACCTTGGATATATCGTAAGTGTTCTTGATGCTGATAACCGAAAAAAAGTGCGTTTATCCTATCAGTTTGCTAATAACGGAAATAGAGGTGTAGACCTTATATTTGACGTAAAATACTATAATGTTATAAACAACCTTGTTAAACCGGTTATACCAAATTCGGTATACTGTAGCGGCAGTTTTGATTCGGTCGCTTTAAGCATTACTGACGAGCTGACCGAGCTGACAAGAAAAAACATGACAGGTTCAGTTCAGTAAAATAATTAATCATTAAGAGCCAGTTCGGTAAGTTTTATTGCCCCTTCTTTTGTTTTAGCTCCAGCAATAAAACAAGCCGGATGGCAAAACACAGCATCTAATACTCCAGTAATTGCGGTTAGATCCAATGTGCGTGTTCCTGCCCATTTTCGTGGCAGAGGTTTTCTCGCATTAAATGAGCCGCTCTTTTTAGGAACTGTCCTGACAAGCCAGTCTCCGGTCGTTGAAGGGAACACAACATATAAAATTCTGCTGTTTTCATTAACAATATATTGCCACGGACAATATTTATCCAGCACTATATACCGGTCGTCTACCGCGTTTTTTATGGCATCATTAACAAAGTCCTTAGCCGTTTCAAAACCAATAGCCTTACGAATTTCATTTTCAAGAATAATCACCGCGAAGTTAACCGCGTTATTAAAGGCGGCATCTTCAGTAAGATCATCACGATACCATGATGGATTGCAGGAATCTATTATATCTGAAACATTAAACATTTTAAAATCGAGATGCTCTTCTCCGTTAGAGAACCCGTTATCAACCGCGTCAATTGACTGAATAATTTTCTGGTCAATGTGGTTAAACTGATATTCCGATTGTACAAGTTTCATTCCGAAATAATACCAGATAAGTCCACAGGACGCATAGGGGATTCCGTTTTCTCTGAAACCCGCACCCTCTACTAGGTGGTGATCATAGTCGCCGGTTTCTGGACAGCAAACACCGCCCACATCAATTCTGAAATCGGCTGAAGCAAGCTCCATTTCATCCCTAGTTCTTATTAATTCGACATCGGGATAAATCATTCTCAGAATAGCTATAGCGAAAACCTCGTCCGCGTGAAATACGCCGTTATGTACGGCAATTTTGATTGGTGCTTTTGTCATTTTTGTTACCGGAAGCCGTTATTTTCAGTCGGGAAAGTTTTATTTTTTACTTCACTATCGTAGCTGTTTAAAGCGTTTAATATTACACTGTTTAAATCAGCGAATTTTTTTAAATATCTTGGATTATTTTCTACATCCATACCTAGAAGATCATTTAGTACAAGTACCTGCCCGTCGCAGAATCTTCCAGCTCCAATTCCAATAGTCGGAATATTCAGCGATTCAGTGATTTTCTGTGCGGCTGTTTCAGCGACCATCTCTAGAACAACCGAAAACACTCCAGCATCTTGAAGCATCGCGGCATCCTGTAATATAATATCCGCGTCGTAATCGTTTCTGCCCTGTACTTTATATCCGCCGATTTTATTAATAGACTGCGGCATTAAACCGAGATGCCCCATCACCGGTATTGAACATTCGACAAGCTTAATAATCACCGGAATAAAATGTCTTCCACCTTCGAGTTTTACAGCGTTAGCGCCGGACTCCTTCATAATCCGTCCGGCATTGGCGACGGCTTCATCCGGCGATGTGTGATAACTCAAAAACGGCATATCGGTAATTAT
>CAYLTM010000155.1:0-5648 GCA_964386495.1 uncultured Leptospirales bacterium | reverse complement strand
CCAGCTCTACAGACCCAGACGATCGATCTTCTTGGAGTCCCGCTGCCACTCTTTGGAGACCTTCACCTGGATAGCGAGGTGAACCCGGCGCCCCAGGAAGGCTTCGACTTCAGCCCTGGCCCTTTGGCCAATATCTTTGAGCTTCTGCCCACCCTTGCCAATGATGATGCCTTTTTGGCTGTCTCGCTCGACCCACAGATTGGCAAAAATGTTGAGGAGCCCGTCCTCGCGCTCGTTCATTTCATCGATGGTGACAGGAAGCGTGTTGCTGTAACCGGAAAAAACCATTCCAGCGGAATCGCCGACAAGTATGCAGTCAACGGAACTCGCCGCGACAATTTTCGCGTTCTGATAATCATAGCAGGTTACGACGGATATAGGCGTTTTGCCGGATTTCTTTTTTGCAAAATCTGTAATGCTCTTTATTCTACCTTCCATTTTACATATCCTTAAAATATTTATTAGTAAGGGGATTAACAATGTCATTGTCAATTTCTACAAGAAGATCAACGAAAAATTTTCTGTTATGAAGTTCTTTATGCGGTATAGTTAAAGAATTATTTGAGATTATTAAATTTTCATAAAGCAATATATCAATGTCGATTATACGGGGACCTTTTTCAATTGTGCGGATTCTTCCCATCTTTTTTTCAATATCAAGTATCACACAGAGAAGATTTTCTGCAGAGTAGTCCGTGGTGATTTTTAATACCTGATTTAGAAATTTCGGCTGCTGTAAATAATCGACAGGATCTGTTTCTATGACTGAACTTTTTCCGACAACAGTTATCCGGTTTTCACCGAGTAGACTGATAGCGGCGGCAAAGTAATCACCCCTATTTCCAATATTTGAGCCAAGACTTAAGTACGCGGTAAACACTATTTTTCCTCGCGCTTATCCGGACCGCTCAACTCTATTATGGTGCACATTTCTTTTATACGTGAAAGTATTCGTCCTTCAGAAATTTCTTTTAAGTATTTATTGGGATCCAGATTCGAGGTGAAGACTGTGAATTTTTCCGCCTCGTATCTTGAGTCCACAAGATTGTACATGGTCTCCTGTTCCCACTGAGAATCGCGTTGAGTACCGAAATCATCAAGAATTAAAATGTCAGTATCCGCGATTTCTTTTTCAATTTTCGGACCCATCCCGTAGTTATCGGATGACTCATTGTAGGAAGCTCGAAGCTTTCCGAAAAAATTCCGTGAAATCTTTAAAAACCGCCCTTCAATCGCGTTACGTGTTATAAGTTCCGTGAGAATTATTGTTGACAATAATGTTTTTCCAGTACCGGGATTTCCCCACAAGTACAGCCCTTTTTCCACATTCGGAAAATTGGTGATTATATTATACGCTTCTTTTTTCGCTGTATTGTCCTTTTGAGTTTTACATTGGAAATCGCTTATAAACCGCCATAGAAATTTCTTTTCTATGCCGCAGGTTTTATACAAATAGTTTATTCGCAGAATTTTTATTCTTACCGGACGACAGTAGCATTCCTTTACCACGTTGTTTTCTATATAGTAGAAGGGTTCCTTTCCACCGCATTTGCATTTATCCAAGACACACTTTGGACAGGGCAATAGCGGATCCGAGCCTGTTAAATACGCGTCTGTGTTGCAGATTATTCCTCTATGATCGCAGAATGAACAAAAATCCATAAACACCTTTAATAGATAAATAGTTAATTAGTTTGTGATTAATAATTCGATTTTCATCTAGAACTAATTACGAATCTGAATAATCTTAATTAATAGCAAATTTTGTCAATATAACTTTAATAAATAATTTCACTTTGCCTCGTTTAACAAAAATGTTTTCCAAGTTTTATCAAAATATGGTGCTGTAATGAAAATGTCTTTGTCGCCTCTGCCGGAAATGTTCACGACAATAATTTTATCCTTCATCAGCGGGGCACGTTTAAACGCTTCAACAAGCGCGTGTGCCGATTCGAGAGCGGGCAGAATCCCCTCGGATCTTGCTGTAAGTTTTACCGCGTCAAGCACCTCACTGTCCATCGCCTTGGCGAACATGATTCTGCCGGAAGTTCCGTAATACGCGAGTTCCGGCCCGATACCGGCATAATCAAGCCCCGCACTGATAGAATGTGTCGGCAGCAGCGAACCATTGTCGTTCTGCAGAAAATATGATTTATACGACTGCACAATTCCAACTCTGGCACCGCCGTTCATACGAACCGCGTGATGCCCGGGAGCGTCATCAGTGCCGCCAGCCTCGACACCAACAAGCACAATATCATCATTCAGGAATTCGTGAAAAAGCCCGATAGAATTCGACCCGCCCCCGACGCAGGCAATGAGCATATCCGGCAGACGATTTTCCGACTCCATAATCTGCTCGCGGACTTCACGGCCGATAACGCTTTGAAAATTTCTCACCATCGTGGGAAATGGATGCGGGCCAAGCGCCGAACCAAGACAGTAGTGAGTATCCGAAGAGCGTTCGGCCCAGTTTTTTAGAGCGGCGTTTACAGCGTCGGTCAAGGTACGGCTGCCTTCGGTAACGGGAGTCACCTTCGCACCGAAAAGTTCCATTCCCAGAACATTCGGATGCTGACGCTTCATGTCAACCTCGCCCATGAATATTTCACACTCAAGTCCGAGCTTCGCGCAGGCGGCGGCTGTCGCGAGACCATGCTGACCAGCGCCGGTTTCCGCTATCATTCTTTTTTTCCCCATTTTCTTCGCCAGCAGCGCCTGACCAAGAGCGTTGTTGATTTTATGCGCGCCGGTATTTGCGAGAGCTTCCATTTTAAAATATATTTTCGCACCGGAAAATTTCTTCGTCAGATTTTCAGCGAAATATAACGGCGTCGGTCTGCCAATAAAAGTTTTATTCAAATGATGAAGTTCCGCGAGAAAATTTTCATCGTTGGAATATTTCGCGTATTCACGTTCAAGTTCTTCAAAAGCTTCGTAAAGCACCTCCGGAATAAACCTTCCGCCGAAATCACCAAAAAATTTTTTACTGTTTTTCATAATGTTCCATCCATATTAAATTAGCCCCTGACCCCTAAAGGGGAACAATAAAGACAGTAAAGCCCCTAACCCCTAAAGGGGAATAATATAACTATAAAAATTACAAACCCCTATCTAAAATGATAACAATTAAGCTTTTCAAAAAGATCTCTGATTTTTTCCCTGCTTTTAATTCCGGGTGACGCTTCAACACCGCTTGATAAATCTATTCCGTCGGGTCTGGTTTTTTCAATAACCTCCAGAATATTTTCAGGGGTGATTCCGCCTGCCGCGAAGAATTTTTTTCCCGCTGCCCGGACGATGCTGCCGGCATCGTTTACTGAGTCTATGTCTAATATTTGTCCGGTTCCTCCGTAGGTATTTTCCACATATGTGTCAAATAGACAATAATCGCAATTGTAATCCTGAAACGCATAGTTACGCGAATCTGCATAGTTACGCAAATCTGCGTAGTTACGCATTTCTGCATAGTTACGCGAATCCGCGTAGTTACGCAAAGTTACGCCATTTCCTATGCGAAAAACCTTAATAAACTGTACATTAAATGAATTTGTAAAGTCCGGCGATTCATCCCCATGAAACTGGATAAAGTCCGCGCCTGCCGAAATAATATCATTAATCAGATTTTTCTCCGCATTCACAGTAACCGCGACAATTTTGACTTTTTGCCGAAGATCGCGGTTTTTTAAATCATTAAGAATCTGTTCAAACAGTGGCATATCTATCTTTCGCTTGGATTCAGCAAAGATAAACCCCAAAAAAAGGGTGCCAGACATCATATTTACAAAAAAGGTGCCAGAGTTGATACAGAAAACAGCGTCGTCAGTGTTGGTAATTCCGCATATTTTGATAATTGGTGTCATAAAGATTTCCTTTCAAATATTTATTACCCACTAAATCCCCCAAAGGGGGACTGGAAATATCATATCTAATAATATCATCTTATTGGTTTATATACTATCAGAGAAAAATTACAATAAATATTTTTCATCGAAGTCCAAAGCCCCCTTCGGGGGTTGGGGGCGTATTAGATATTTTGAAATTTATAAGGCTCCCCCCCAGACATCGTTATAAAATGGTGCCAGACATCGTTTTTAATTATCCAGGCGGTCTTTGACCGCGCGAACGGTCTGTAATCTGTCAACACTTTTCAAAAAGTATTCACCTATTAGAAAAGCCCTGCAGCCGGCAGCCCTGAGAATATTCACCGATTCGACTGAGTGAATCCCGGATTCTGCCGTAACTATGCAGTCCGCGGGGATAATTTTTATAAGATCGCTGACGATATCGATGTTCACAGAAAAATCACGAAGATCACGCGAATTAATTCCAATAGAAGTTGGCCCGGCGTTAAGCGCTTTCTCGACCTCATCTTTATTATGTGCCTCGATTAAAACTTCGAGACCGAGAGACCGCGCGAATTTTGTCATCGATATTAGCTCGTTTTCGGACAACAGCGCGGCAATCAACAGCACAGCATCAGCGCCAATGATACGGCTCTCAACAAGCTGGACTTCATCAATAATGAAATCCTTGCGCAAAACCGGTAATGTGTTAGAACTTTTAACAGCGATGAGGTGATTATTGTCGCCAAGGAAATAGTCCTGCTCTGTCAGAATAGACAAAGCGTCAGCGCCGCCGGTTCTGTACTGTGAAGCCAGGTCAACGGGATTGTAATCACCAATAAAAATGCCTTTCGATGGTGACGCTTTTTTACATTCGGCTATGAGAGTCGTTCCTGTTTTTTTAAAAAACGGTATGGGATTTCCGGCAGAATTATTTTCATGATGTTTAACAAACTGCCGTACATTTTTCATTCGTTCGAGCTTTTTGTTTTTTATCTGTTCAAGAATATTGTTGTTGGACATCACGAATTACTTTCCTTAATAAGCGTCTTCAGCACCTGCGCTGCATTTCCGCTGTCAATCGACCGCGCCGCTTTTTCAACGCCGTCAGCCAGAGACTCCGCGTTCCCTGAAATATATATTGATGCGGCAGAATTCAGCACGACGATATCACGGTGCGGACCCTTTTCACCGGACAATATTCTTTTAATAATCGCGGCATTGTCCTCTACCGTGCCGCCTTTAATATCGACAGGTGAACATAAATCAAATCCATAATCCTCGGGGTTGATTTCGTAAGTTTTTATCCAGCCGTCATTCAGCTCTGACACCTTTGTTTTGCTGAAAAGCGATATTTCGTCGATACCGCCGCCGTTGACGACCATCGCCCGCTTAACACCGGCGCTGAATAATACCGCCGCTATCTTTTCCGTCATCGAAGCGTCGAACACACCGACTATCTGCGATTTAACAAACGCCGGGTTTAGCATCGGGCCCATAATGTTGAACACCGTTTTGAAACCGAGCTCCTTGCGGATTGGCGCGATATTTTTAAAAGCCGGGTGGTAATTCGGCGCGAACAGAAATGTCATATTTGTTTTCAGCAAACAGTCCAGACTTTTCTCCGGCGGCAGCTGAATTTTTATTCCAAGCGCTTCAAGAACATCAGCGGATCCGCATTTTGATGTTATCGAGCGGTTGCCGTGTTTCGCGACATAGCATCCAGCCCCGGCTGATACAAACGCCGCCGCTGTGGAGATATTAAAGGTGCCGGACTCATCACCGCCGGTACCGCAGGTGTCG
>CAYLTM010000154.1:7188-9226 GCA_964386495.1 uncultured Leptospirales bacterium | reverse complement strand
CTTCTGTCGAAAGCCATCGAGCTTTTCCTGAACACAATCCTATCCGAAGTCAAAGAAATTCTGCTTAACTATGCAGACTCAGATTGGGATATTAGCATGGATGATATAGAAACAGGAACGATTTGGACTATTTTCTGGATAAAACCGGGAAAACACCAGAGAAAATAAAAACGACAACCCTACACCCTCCCCTTTTAAAAACAGTAATCAATTTTTATAATAGACTTGAGTTAGTAATTGACAGAATTTTATAGAAATTATACAAACGAATTATATTTAGGTGTATTAATGCGGGGGCATATGAATAAAAAAATATTCTCAATGATTTTATGTATAATCATCACAACTTTATTATCCCAATGCAAAAAAACAACTAACGCAGAAATCATCTATACCATAAGTATAGATGTCGTAACACTCGATCCTGCCTACGCAAACGATATAGAATCATCTAAAGTATTATGCAACATCTATGAAGGATTGACCAAATATAAAGACTATTCAACAGAAATAATTCCCTGCCTGGCGAAGTCATGGGAAATTTCATCTGATGGACTGGAATACATTTTTAAACTGCGGGACGATGTATATTTTCATGATGGATCGAAATTCAACGCTCAAGCTGTAAAATATTCTATAGAAAGACAAACCATTGATGGTACAGACGCAATGGAATACCGAAACTTTACCTTTGGAATGATTGATAAGATCGAAATAATCGATGAGTTCCAGATAAAAATCAGCTTAAAATATAAATATACTCCGTTTCTGGCAAATCTAGCTATGCCTATAGCCTCTCAGATTGTGAGCCCTGACGCTGCAAAAAAATATGGAAAGGCGTTTTCAGAAAATCCATCAGGAACCGGACCGTTTAGATTAACTAAATGGGAAAAAGACAAAGAACTAATAATTATTAGAAATGATAACTACTGGGGAGAATCGGCAATTATACATAAGGTTACTTATAAAATTGAAAAAGATCCGAAAAAAAGAATAACAGATCTGCTTGAAAAAAAAACGGATATAATCGATTCTTTATCAGCTGAAGAATCCGACTTACTTTTAAAAAATGGTCTAAAAATTTTTAAAAGCAAAGGAATGAATGTCAGCTGCATCAGTTTCAATTGTTCTAAACCACCTTTTAACAACCGTGCTGCCAGAGAAGCTGTAATAATGTCGATAGACCGGAAATCCCTCATAAACAGACTGTACGGTGATTATGCGGATTTGGCGAATTCCCCGCTACCCGATTTTATGCCTGGTTACAATCCGGATTCCCAACCCAAAGAATATAATCCCCAAAAAGCCAGCCAATTAATAAAGGAAACAGGTCTTGATAAAATTACGCTTGAACTATACGCAGTTCCGGGAGCAAAACCGTATAATCCGGCTGGTGGAGAATTTCTCGGAAAAGAAATCACTTCTATCCTTGAAAACAATGGTATAAAAGTTAATTTTTCTGTACTTAACAGAGTGCAGGTTAGTGATAAGTATAAAAATAATAGCTGGGACTTTCGGATATATGGATGGATTGGAGATAATGGTGATCCCGACAATTTTCTGTTTTTATTTGAAACAAGCGAAATTAAATCAAATTTAAATACTGCAAGATATTCAAATCCTATAGTTGATGCAAAGCTCGCTCTTGCAAGATCGTTGCCGAATGGTGAAGAGCGATACAATCTTTATAAGGAAATTCAAAAAATTTTATCAGAGGATTCTCCCTGGCTGCCTATATCACACGGCACTGATAAAGCGGCACTATACCCAGAAATAAAAAACCTGTCAATTCATCCTATTGGTATAGTTTTCTTTCAAAAGGTTAGGAAAGAATAATACATATGAAAAACAGAACACAGTTCAGCTTCAACGCTGTCGCAGGAATCAGCGTAATACTAGCTCTTCTCATCCCGGTAGTTATTATCAGCTTTATTACAATGGAGCTTATGACTAAATCTATGGAAGAGACTGTCATTCATAACGATCTAATACTAGCATCTTCCAACACTGGTCAGATTGAGCAATTCATTAAACTGGA
>CAYLTM010000154.1:0-7093 GCA_964386495.1 uncultured Leptospirales bacterium | reverse complement strand
CGAGGGAAAATGAGCTGCTGAACAGCAGAGAGGAGCTTAAGCAACTTAATGAAAATCTTGAACAGATGGTTGCTGATAGAACAGTTGAGCTCAGAAAAGTAAACAGCGACCTGGTAATCGCTATGAAAACTATTCGAGAAACACAGGATCAGCTAATAATTTCTGAAAAAATGGCAGCCCTTGGAAATCTCGTTGCCGGCGTTGCCCATGAAATAAACACCCCTGTCGGTATAGCGGTAACGGCCGTATCGTATATAACAAAAAACATCAGAGAAGCGACCAAATTTTATGAAAATGGCACATTGAAAAAATCAGACATGGATAATCTTATACGCATACTAAATGAATCAGCCGAGATAACCCTCTCGAATCTTAATCATGCAGCGGATTTGATACAAAACTTCAAAAAAATTGCAGTAGACCAGTCTTCAGAGTCAAAGAGGGATTTTGAATTGAATTCCTACATAAATTCTATTACACACGGTTTTGAAAATGCTCAACATGGGAAAATCATAATCCTTTTGGAGAAATCTGACACCAATATTAACATAGTTTACCGTGATAATGGAATCGGTATTAAAAAAAGCAACATTGATAAAATTTTCGATCCATTTTTTACAACAAAAAGGGGAGAAGGCGGTTCTGGGCTCGGACTGAATATCGTTTATAATCTTGTAACGCAAAAACTTGGTGGACATATCAGGTGCACCAGCGAGGAAAACTCTGGAACAGAATTTACTATAGCATTTCCTTATCAGTGACGATTGTTGAGATCGAATAATGTTGATAATAAGCATAGAACATGAATTTTTGTTCCCTATAATTATTTACAATTAAAAAATAGTAGATCGCTAAAAGTATTCCAATAAAAACAGCTAAGGTGGTTTTCATTTTTGGTTAACAGTCCATCAGGCGCTGCAGCGGCATTCCTATATTGTTACGAGTCTAATCTTTGTCGTGAATACCCAGCCTCCCAGCTAAAGCTGGTTCCGGGCTGGCACCTCTTCTGGTAAGCTCTACTGAAAAATATTCATTCTATAAATGGATATCTCCATCAATTTCAATTGCAAGTATGTATTATACCCCCTTCGGGGTTTGGTGGGAATTAGTATTTAATAATTTGAACATGACCGAAAAATTACTTAACCCCTACAACTAAGGTTGATCTCTTTTAACTTTTTTCTTGACAATGATGTTCCTTGAAATATAGTATACTTATCATAAATGATTATACGGAATAATCCAGCTCTCAGCCCTCCAGCGGCGGGCGATAGGAAAAAGGTCTATGGAAAACCAATCTCTGATAAGTATAATCAGGATATCGAACAATTTTTAATAATTGCAAATTTAAAATATTTTGGAGAAACAAAATGGAAAATCTGAAAAAAAACTTTATATTATCAAAATGGATAACAAAATTCGAAACAGGTATAGTAATTATACTGGTAGTACTAATGGCTATTGTAATTTCAGCATCAACAATTGAGCTTGGAATTTTCATATTCAAACTACTTGCTAATCCACCATACTTTATGATAAATATCAGCGATCTTCTTGAAATATTCGGATTTTTTCTTTTAGTACTTATAGGAATCGAGCTTTTAGAAACAATAAAATCATATTTAATGAAAAACGAAATTCGAGTTGAAGTCGTTTTGATAGTTGGAATAATTGCTATTGCCAGAAAAATAATTATTCTGGATTTTAAGGATATGACGTTCAGTAAAATTATGGCGGTTAGCCTTCTTCTGCTGTCTCTCGGTGTGACATACTTAATAATAAAATATATTGATAATAATAAAAAGTTTAAAAAATATTTAATTAGTAATAATTCCAAAAATGTTCAATAATAATATTTTAAGAATATTAAGAGGCAAAATGAGAAAAGCAATAATCGCAATAATAATTCTACTAACTCCAGCGGCGGCATTCACTGAAAATCAAACTTCAAAACTGACTGTTCAAATATCCGCTATTCGAAACAATCAAGGTGATTTATATGTCGCACTGCATAACACAAAAGACACTTTTTTGAAAAATGATAAAAAACCTTTTTCAGGAAAAATTGTCAAAGCTGAAAACAATAAATCTTTTGTTGTTTTTGAAAATATTCCATACGGAGAATATGCGGTTGCTGTCTGGCATGATGAAAACTCTAATAAAAAAATGGACATGAAGCTTGGTATAATTCCTACAGAAGGCTTTGGAGCATCAAACAATCCAAAAACTAAAATGGGTCCGCCGAATTATGATGAATGCAAATTTATGATTAACTCCGCGGATAAAGCAATAAAAATCAATATGATATATCTATAGTTGGGGATTATGTTTTTTAGAAAAAAAAATAAATTAGTATTAACTGAAAAATTAATTTATAATGTTCAGAAAATTTATGAGGAATATGTTCCAGAGTTTTCTGTTTTAGAAATTTATTTTTCTATTTTATCAGCAGTTATTTCCGATGACAACGGGATGTACATTAAAAAGCTGAATAAAATATTTATCTCAAAGGTCAGCAAAATCGATAAAAAGCAATATGATAAAGTAGTCAATACGCATTACGACTATTTAAAACTTACATTACTCCACGCGGGAACTCTGATAAATTTTAAAAAGAAAAGTATAATCGATAAAAGCATAAATAATATCGCGAACGCTTTTGTATTGGGCTACAAAAAGAATAGAATTTTTCTTGCAGAAGATCTGCGAAATATCGTGATGATGGTTCTTGAATCTTTTTATGTTAACGCGAATATTAAGTTTGATGTTAAAACATATAATCTGGATTCCCAGCTGAAAAATAAGTATGATTCAGTCACATTAGAAATGATTAAAATGGGTGCGAATTTTCTTAACGAAAAAGAAGATAATATCGAATACAAAATGATTTTCAACACCATCTGTTTGATGATGGTTTCCTGTTCTCTAGTGATACTAAAAAAAGTAATAGATTGTCATCTACTAGTCAACAACAATCCGAATTTGATGAATACTTGATACTAAGGAAATTTATGTGAAAAAATTTACTGATAAAGAAAAATTAAAACTATCTAATTACACTAAAAAAAGACTTATCGGAATATTATTGATAGCCCCTTTCGGCGGCGTTATTGGCGGTGTATTGGCACTTATGGTATCGTTTTCTGTTTATGCTTTTTTTCAGGGAGTGATTCTTGGAGCGATGCTTGTCTCCTTGGTTTTTCTATCGGAAGTTTTTTTGCTGTCGAGATTAAAAAAAGTCAGAATATTATACACGCTTGTACTAAAAACGATATTATATACAATTTTCATATTGATTTCATTTTTTGTTTCCGACATTCTAATTTATGGATTAGATACCTTTTTTTATGATGTCGAACGTTATTTACTCTCAACAATTATATTAGGATTACCCGCAATTTTCGGCGTGTTCTTCCTTTATAACGTCAACAAGCTTTTAGGGCAACGCGCGTTGATTCGATTATTCTTTGGAAAATACAATAGACCCATTCTCGAGGAACGGATTTTCATGTTCATAGATTTGAAATCATCAACAACAATTGCGGAAGAAATCGGCGATATAAAATTTCACTCATTTTTGAATGATTTCTTTATCAGCATTAGCAAGCCGGTAATTGAGTGCGGAGCGGAAATTTACAAGTATGTCGGCGATGAAGTAATTTTGACGTGGCTTCCAAAAAAAGGTGTGAAAAACTTTAACTGTATTAAATGTTTTTTCATCATCATGGAAGAAATCACCAAGTCGATTGATTATTTTACTGAAAAATACGGCGTGATTCCTGAGTTCAGGGGCGGTGTTCACTGCGGACCAACTGTCATCGGCGAGATGGGCGATTATAAAAAGGAAGTTGCCTACATCGGGGACGCGGTTAATACTTCAGCGAGGATTTTACAGGAAGCTAGTAATCAGAACAAAATGCTCCTTATTTCAAAAGCGGTTTACGACAAACTGAATTTTCAGCAGGAATCGATTTTTGATTTCACTAGTATTGGAAACATCCCGCTTAAAGGGAAAAAAACGGAAATGGAACTTTACTCGGTTGATCTCAAAAACAGAGTAATCGTGTTTTAAATTTATATGACGGGAGTATATTCCAATCCACCAAGACAACAGTCTACTATGTCTGGCCAATACTAGTAAATTTGGGGATTGATTTTTTAAAACTTATGTTGAAATTTTTTTTAGATTATGAACCCTTTATTATATAATATCATTCTTACGATCATATTTTTAGGAGCGATACAGGGGTTTTTTCTTGGAATAATACTTCTACGAAAAAGAATTAATCATCAGAGCAATATTTTCATATCCGTCCTTGTTTCTCTTTTTTCAGCTGATCTTTTATTCAGATTTTTTCTCCATTCAGGGTATCTGGCAAAATATCCTGAAACAAAACTCCTTTTTGCCCCTCTCTCTCTTCTGTATGGTCCAATGATTTATTTCTATATTAAATCATTTTTTAGAACCAAAGATGAGATAAAGTTTTTTTCGGAAATATATATATTCAATTTGATTCCATTTATATTGATTTTTTTTATCAGCATTCTTTTATTCATTAATTTTATTTTATTACAATCTGTTTATATTTCTCGTAAACTCTTGGTGCCATTTCAGGTTGTTATAGGTTTCGCGGGGATTTTCAGCGGTTTTTATTTTACCTACAAATCACTTAAGGAATTAAAATTTTATAGAAAATCGATAGAGGATTATTTTTCCAATACTGATGAAATCAGGCTGCTATGGTTGAGAAACATTCTTTTTATATCAATCGGAATTTGGATACTATCATTTCTGTTTTCGATTATTAATGAAGCCGGTGTCAGATATAATTTCAACACAATGATAATCGTTTATGCGATACTTGCAGTTTTCATATATTATACCGGCTACAAATGTATGATTAATCCTGTAATATATTTTGAAAATTTCAGTCGTTTTAATTCATGGGAGCAAAATAAGTTAACACAAACTAAAAATCAAACAAACGAAATAAATTCAAATTTTGAAATTCATAGTAAATATGAAAAAAACAAGCTTGATAATATTACGCTGGATTATTATTCAGAAAAATTAAATACTTATATGAATGAAAATAAACCATATAGAAATCCAGAGTTGAATCTTACCAATCTTGCAAAAGCAATTTCCATTCCAGAACACCATCTTTCCCAGACAATTAACATCCGTTTTAATAAAAACTTCTATAATTATCTCAACAGTTACAGAAGGGATGATGTTATGAAGAGAATTCTTTCAGATAGAAATAATTCAAACCTTCTTGAACTGGCATTCGATTCCGGATTTAACTCAAAAGCAACCTTCAACAGAGTATTTAAACAGTACACAGGTATGACACCATCAGATTATAAAAACTCCATAAAAAATTAGTCTCAAATCACAAGGTGAGGCGACGATCCGACATTAGTTGTGTATTATTTATCAACTTGGATTAATAATAATTCAGAAAATAATTGATAATGATAATGGAGAAATCGTATGAAAAGAATGATACTTATTGTGTTTTTTTCTCTTATGTTTTTGAACTGTTTTGATATTAACACCTTTTATGAATTAATAGAAAGTAGATATTACGCTCCTCTTTCAAAATACAGTTCAGTAAACAAGGAAAAATTAGATAATGCTTACGATTATATAGAAAACAAAACTGGATTTGAAGCTATAACTGTACTTTATGGACAGGATATTGTATTGAGCTATGGCGATGTTCATCTGCCGATAAACTGTGCATCAGTACGGAAAAGCATTTTTAGCATATTGTATGGAATCGCGATAGAAAAGGGTCTAATAAATATCGATTCTACGCTTGAAGAGCTCGGTATTGATGACAATGCACAACCTCTGACAAACACAGAAAAAAAAGCTACGGTAAGGGATCTTCTATCTGCCCGATCAGGAATTTATCTTCCTGCGCTTGGTGAGAGTGAAACTATGAAAAAAAAACGACCGGAAAGGGGATCTCACCTCCCCGGTGAATATTTTTACTATAACAACTGGGATTTTAATGTCCTGCCAATGATTCTCGAAAAACAAACTGGAAAAAAAATAGCATCTTTAATGTATGAATGGCTAGCAATACCAACTGGTATGAGATATTTTCATCCAGGCTGTCTGACTTACCAGTATGATAACTATACTGAATACCCACAGACACGAATATATATGAGCTCGGAAGACCTGGCAAGACTTGGATCGGTTATGATACAAGGTGGTATCTGGAGCGGAATTCAGGTTGTGCCTCAGACCTGGACAATGGAAAGCGTCACACCTGTTTCGATTTCAGAAAATGATGAAAATCTTCCCATAGGAAACGGATTGCTGGACGGTTATGCTTATCTATGGTGGGTGGACAGGCAAAGCGGTACAGTTTGGGGGGTTGGATCAGGAGGACAGTTTCTGGTACTCGATAAAACAAATAATCTTGTTATCTCCGCTCGTAATAATACAGGTGTTTCCAGTGTAGGTTACTTCTGGTATTCAGTAACAGGAAAAAGTGAAGAAAATTATGCCAGCGCAATGATGATAAGAGAGCTTGTAATTGAAGCATTGAAATGAAGAAGTCAATTATTGGAATTTTGTTAATTTTCTTTTTTTGAAACCACTATCGTTAAAGGTGAAAACATCATTTACTTTGAAGCTGCAGGTAGCGGTATTAATTACAGTTTGAATTATGAATATATTATTGCTGACTTGTTTGCTTCAAGAATTGGAATATCTTATCTGAGAATTGAAGAAGCCAATTTGGATAAAAGTCTGAATTTTATTGGAATACCTGTTACGACAACTTTTCTGAGATGTATTGTTAATACATCTCATTGTTTTGAAATTGGTGGAGGAGCAAATTTATTAACAGTTTATGGCAACATCAATCAGTTATCAAATGAAACGTCTTTTTATATATTACCTGTCGCAGTGTGTGGATACAGGTATAAATCTGTAAACGGAATTATGATTAAAGCCTCATTTTCGTTGTTCACAAATTCTTCCTTTATAACTTTATGAACTTTATGAACTTTATGAACTTTATAACTTTATAACTTTATAACTTTATAACTTTATAACTTTATAACTTTA
>CAYLTM010000153.1:7918-9330 GCA_964386495.1 uncultured Leptospirales bacterium | reverse complement strand
AAAATATCATCAATAACTAATATCTTTTTACCCTGAAGCAGTCGCCTGCCTGTCGCCAGCCCGCGTCACTGCGTAGCAGTCGCCTGCCTGTCGGCAGACAGGCAGGCGGTACACCGGTTGCCGTAGACTAAGATGATACTCGTAACAACAAAAGGATACCGCGTTATGCGCCAAGAGAACTTTTCGCTACAACTGGAAACCGCGCTTGCCGCTTTTCATTATTTTTCCGGGAATTTAATTGATATGTCGTTTTAATAAAAGAGTGAATGCCGGCTTATGGAATTTATAAACCGGCATCAAGGTTGTAGATTAATTATTTTATCATGTTCATAAATTGGAAGCCTCTAAGAACGAGCACGTAATGAAAACTCGCACCGATCATAATGAGAAAATGAAAAATTTCGTGAAAACCGAAGAAATCCGGCTTTATTACGGGTTTTTTAATTGCGTAGAATATCGCCCCTGCTGTGAACGCTATACCGCCCAGCCATAAATATGCAAACTGTGAAGGCGGCATATTCGCCATAATTGTCTTAATCGGAATAATCGCCATCCATCCCATTATTAGATATATCAACGTATAAACAACGCGCGGCGCCTTAAACCAGAAAAAGCTGAAGTACATTCCAAAGAACACCATTGCCCATTGAACGGTAACAATTATAATAAACCACATAGTATCAAGATATAAATAACATATAGGGGTATATGTGCCGGCTATCATAATAAATATTGCGGTGTGATCCATTTTCCGCCAGATGGACTTTTCGTTTTCCTGTTGTTTTTTCGCGTGATACAAAGCACTTGCTGAAAATAATATCGTAATCGAAAATCCGTAAATCAAAGCTATCACTAAAGATTTCGCCGAATTTATTGAATATATCAATAAGGCTATAGTTCCTACAAAGCTGATAATCGCGGAAATGAAATGCGTATAAAAGTTCACCTTTTCTTTTTTTTGTACCATTTTAAACCTCATAATGTATATTCTTTATATAATCAGACGGAACATGTCAGTAATAGTTGCAGAACTTTCATTTAAAAAAAATTATTTGACGATTTATCCGCTTTTATTATGAGTCAACATTCAGGTAAATATTCAGGCGTGCAACCTTATTGGTGCGGAAATTTTGTTTGCCTGATAAAACACTGTAAAAGTATGTAAATTATAATAGAGGGTGATTATGAAATCCATGATAAATAAAATTAAGCTTCAGAAACATATACCGGCGATATCCGCGAATCATTATCTTTGCGATACCGATATTACTCACGCGGAAATCATCAAACTTTTTGATTTCGCCGCTTTACTGAAAAATGCTCTGAAAACCTGCAAAATCATCCCATTGCTGAAGGGCGATGTACTGGGCATGATCTTTGAAAAGAGTTCAACAAGAACCAGAGTCTCGTTT
>CAYLTM010000153.1:5209-7908 GCA_964386495.1 uncultured Leptospirales bacterium | reverse complement strand
ACATACAGATCGGCCGCGGCGAACCAATATCCGACACGGCAAAAGTACTTTCACGTTTTGTAAATATCATAATGATCAGGACTTTTGAACAATCCAAACTTGAAGAATTGTCGGCAAACTCCACGGTGCCGGTTATCAATGGGTTGTCGGATACTTATCATCCATGCCAGGCGTTAGCTGATTATTTTACGATTTACGAAAGAAACAAGCATCTGAAACATCAGAAAATCGCCTATATCGGCGACGGAAATAATGTGGCTAACTCGCTGCTTTTAACCGGCTCAATACTTGGAATCAATGTCTCAATCGCGTCGCCGAAGGGTTATCAGATTAAGCCTGAAATCGCCGACATTGCTGTTAAAAACGCACTTGTTTCAGGTTCGAAGCTTTGTCTGACGGATTCCGTTGAAGAAGCGGCAAATTCCGCGGATTATCTGTATACCGACGTTTGGACCAGTATGGGACAGGAAAGTGAAAACCGTTCGAGAATAAGAGCCTTGAAAAATTTCAAAATCTCTAGAAAACTGATCGAGAAATGCTCGCCGAAAGCGAAGGTCATGCATTGTCTACCGGCTCACAGAGGCGAGGAAATCGATGCTGATGTTATCGACTCCGATTATTCTATAGTTTTTGATGAAGCGGAAAACCGTATGCACGCGCAAAATGCTCTAATGTGTGCTTTGCTGAAAAATTATGTTTAGAGAAAATTTCGAAAGACTCCTGACGAAATACACCAATTCGTCGTTCATTGATCAGAGCAAGGTTCGGGCGTTGCTGTATTTCGATATTATTTTGTCCGTGCTGATATTTGTATTATTCATTCTGCTGAATATTTCCGGCGGCAGAGCGCTGTTTTCTCAATTGAACATCACGCTGTTTTTGCTGATTATTGTTTTGAGCAGCAATATATTTATTATTAGATTCGGAAAATATAATATAGCCGCGAATATCATAGTGTTTTTCTGTCTGATTATTTTTAGTTTCTACGCGATATTCGGCGACATGAAATTTAACATCGGCCGTTTAATGACTTCATATCAGCTGATTATTTTTATAGTATTTTCCACGCTATTCTGCAAACGTTATGTAACTGTCGCGGTATCTCTTATTGTAGTTATTGTCGGAGCCTTTGCTATATTCAACAGCGGGTTGCCGGAAAAAGGTTCACATATAACAGCCGTGGTGAATTTTTCTTTTGAAATAGTTATCGTTACAGGGTTGTGCCTGCTGCTCCAGTCGATCATCGGGAAATCCTTTACCAGACTTCAGGAAGAGCTTAACAATAAGAGCCAATTGAATAAAATCAAAACGCTGCTGGACTCTGTCAGAAATATTTCAAATGGACTCGCGGACGCGTCATCCGGTATGACTAATACTTCGGAATCCTTTTCTGTAAACGCTCAGAATCAGGCTGCCAGCGCGGAAGAAATCACCGCGACTGTTGAGGAGATTTCCGCAGGACTCGAAAGCATGACGATGAACGCCGCCGAACAGCTTGAAAGTATGAAATCGCTAATGCAGAGATTCCAGGACTTATCAGCTGCTATTAAATATCTTGAAAATACTATAAATGATACATTGGGAATTACTGAAGGAATCTCCACGAGAATTAAATCCGAAGAAAAGTCGCTTACGCAAATGAACGACAGCATGCTGAAAATCAGCGAAACCTCAAAAAAGATGACCGGCATTGTCAGCATAATCAACGATATTTCTGAACAGATTAATCTTCTATCACTGAACGCGTCTATAGAAGCGGCAAGAGCCGGTTCCGCCGGCAGGGGTTTTGCCGTGGTGGCGGACGAAATTTCCAAGCTGGCGGATCAGACATCGACCAGTGTTAAAGAAATTGAGACGCTTATTCAGACTAACGATAAGGAGATTGTTGTCGGACGCGATAAAGTCAACGGAATTGTTACGACAATAACGTCTATCATGAATAACGTCGGTTCAATATCCGATATGGTAAATTTGATTTCGCAGATTATGTCGCAGCAGATTGATTCCTATAATCTTCTAATGTCGGAAGCTTCCACAGTCGTGGAAAAATCTGAACAGATAAAAAACGCCTCTGAAGAACAGAAAACCGCTTCCAATGAAATTGTAAATTCAATCTCGCAAATCAACGATCTTACGCAGCAGAACGCCGCCGCCGCTGAACAGCTTGCCGGCAGTTCCGAAAACCTGACAGGTATCGCCGAGGATCTCCGCGATAAAGTGAACAACTTTCAGGAATAACGCGACCGGATGATGTTAAAGAAACATCATCCGGTCGAACAATAAAAATCAGCGAGTAAACAAATTGAATAATAATAGATATAAAAAGTATTATAAATTTATATTAAAGAGCGTTGTTCTTTCAGCTGCGTTTTTGCTGCTTTTCGTAATAATCGGAACAGCATGGATTTGGTTAACTACCCGTCAGAAGGAAGTAGAATTTAACAATGGTTCTATTGTTCTGAGGGGTACACTGCTATCTCCAAGATTTGCGGATAAAACCCCCGGAATAGTATTCGTTCACGGATCGGGTCAGACTAGCAGAAAATCGATGATGCTATATGCGTGGATATTCGCAGCCAAAGGATATTCGGCTCTCGCTTATGACAAAAGAGGTGTCGGAAAATCAGACGGCGGAATTACCGAGTGGCGGGATTTCAGCTTTAATGATCTTGCTAATGATGCGGCAGCAGCTTACCGGT
>CAYLTM010000153.1:3327-5139 GCA_964386495.1 uncultured Leptospirales bacterium | reverse complement strand
AGCAAGCCAGGGAGGATGGGTCGTCTCTCTTGCTGCCAGCCGCGTCGATCCTCCTGCTTTTGTAATTATGGTATCTGCATCAGTTTCAACGGTAGCGGAAGACCGTATATATGGCCGGGAAGCGCAGGTTCGCTATTCGGGTTTCGGTGAGGATGCCGTAAATCAGGCTGTAGAACTTATCAAGCTGGATCATCAAGTTACACGGTCTGCACAATGGTATGATAGTCTATTAACAAAGTGGAATAGCTATCGTACACAATCATGGTTTAATGATGTATATCAGGATGATACCCCATTACCGATTAATGATCCTCACCGGAAGTGGGAACGGACTATTCTTGATTATGATCCCCAACCTTATCTGGAAAATATAAAAGCTCCAGTTCTATGGATTTTCGGTGATCCCGCTCTGGATCGTTTTTCACCCGTAAAACTAAGTATCTCCCGGATAGAAAAAGCAAAAGATGCCGGGATGCCATATCAGATAATCCAGATAAACAATGTCGGGCATACCATCGAGCCTCAGGACGGAAATAAAATTAAAACACTGCTTCAAATTAGAATTCCATTGATCCGGAAAATTTTTCAATGGCTTGAGAATCAGCAATAGTTCTGATTTGGGAGGATTATTATGAGAAATTACATATTATTTATATGCTCAACGTATTTAGTCGTCTGCTGCGCACGAAACCACAGGTAGGAAACCACCTCTGAAGATTTTAGTTGAAATATATGATTTTTGTTTATGGGATGGTTATTCTTTCTGGTGTTTCCCGGGTTTTATCCAGTAAATACTCCAAATCACCCCAATTTCCACATCATCCTTGCGAATATCCCAGTCTGAGTTAGCGTAGTTAAGCAAAATCTCTTTGACTTCGGTGAGGATTGTGTCCAGAAAAAGGTCGATGGCTTTCGATAATAGCAAAGACACCGACTCCTTGAAAAACTTCCTCATATCAGTAAAAAACTCATAGTCAACATCCTCGAAGTAAACAGTCAAGGTATCCCAATTCTTGTCAGGATCAATCTCCTGATACTTCACCGCACGGAACTTTCTCGCGGAATATTTCCCGTCTTTCAAAATTTTCCGTAGTAAAAGAGTAACAACTTCATTTACCGACAACTCATTCGCTTCCGAAAAATTCTCAAGTAAAGATAATTTACTAATGTTGATATTTACCGACGATTTAATCATATAGAACTCCTATTTAGATTATTTGAAGGGATGGCAGAATTTGTAGAAAAACAACCCTCTATTAATATATACGACGAAAAATCATAAATGAAGAAAAAAAGTTGGGATTTTTGAGGGGAAATGTAAAAATTATTATATTATCATGTATGTCTAAAAGTAGAAAATAATAAGTGTGGTTAATTCTGCGAAGAGATTTTGAGTGTAAGAATCTTTATAATTAACAATATCAAAGTTTCTCTTGAATATAAAACAATGCTACCCTCTCCCTTATCCGATTATTATGAACTGACACCATTAATTATATTTGAATACACCCAAATAATTGTTGAACTTTTATATAGATAATTTATCTTTACCCGTTTGTACGTTTGTAATTTAATTTTATTCAGGCTGTTGATTAAACATCGACATCCTGATTATAACTATCATTCAGTGGTTTTATACAGACATAATCGCTTCCGCCCGCCGCTGACGGAGCGATGTGATTATTGTGTATAACCATTTTATGATAAATACAAATTATATCGAGATCATGAATATCGGATAAGTTAAAAGAAGGTAATATGGAACTAATAGTTTTTAACGATTCTGAAAGTGAAGTTATCGGGAACTGTGAA
>CAYLTM010000153.1:303-3317 GCA_964386495.1 uncultured Leptospirales bacterium | reverse complement strand
TTTGAATTTAAGCAGAGAGATAATATAAAAGCTCTTGAAAGGCTTAATAATAAAGTTAACGCTTTATTTGAACTCGCGAAAGCGATTTCGCAGTATTCTTCCATATTTCAATCATTCGATGTTCAGGGAAACAAAAGATCGGCAGATACACTTATTGAAAGTCTATGCAGCAGAGATGAGATTGAAGAGCTCATCAACATTCCTATGAAGGCAGTTCTCGGCAAGGGATTTCTCATTGCTAAAATTAATCTTTTTAATATGCTGCTAATATTGTCCAACCCAATTCCTGAACTTAGAAAAGAGTCAATTCAGATGAATAAAGATATTTCGGACATGGCGTATACACTGCTTGCTGAAGAAGTCTTTATAGCTCTTATTGAAGATCATAATGTTGATGAAGATATCCGTAGAAGGGCGGCGTTTCTGCTCGCGAATGTCTGGGAATACCGCTTGAACCATGGTGTTCAGGAATTCGCGCCGATTCTCAATTCTCTTTGGGAGGCTCGGAAAAATCTGCGGCCTGTTTTCGGCACAATGATGGGAACTTTTGAAATGCTGCGGATAGCCGAAAACATGGATCCTCTCTGGCTGGATTTTATTCAGGATGATTCTACCAGCAATGAAGTCTTTCAAGCACTTGAAGAATTCCTATTTAGTCTTTCATATGAAGATTTAACGCTGACAAGAGATTACATGAACAACAACGCTCTGAACACTTTAAAAAAAGATGATATACAGCCAATTATTGGAAGAAAACAAACCTATAAGGAAGTTAACGAGAGCGACCCTAGAGAGATGTATCATTTTTTTAAATGCAGAAAAAATAACGCTGATTACAGAAGGCGTGCGAATATTTCCGGTCCAAAAAAAACTATTGAAGAGCACATTATGGCTTACATATTGCTTACTACACAATGGACGGGTAAATGAAAAACCATTTACTTGAGAACATCGACTTTATTGAACATGACTACCGCATTGAAGAATCGCTTGTTGAGGATATCGACTCCGCCATCAAATACGACTGTCTTTACAATAAGGATTTCCTGAAAATTGACGGGCAGATATTAGAAATCTTTACGCCGGTATTGAATTATCCGTTTGCACTTATCAAAAACTATCTTGAGGATGTTAACTACATACGTTTCTTGTTTTCTATATTTTCTCAAATAGAATCCCTGAAAATGATTAATAAACTGATTATCAAACCTATCCATATTGAAACCAACAACATAGAACTCACCTCGCTGTATCTTCCCGACAAGAAATATCTTATACACTATCTGCATTATCCGTACCTCATCAATAGTTCTTTAACACCGGACAATTTTTTCGAAAATACGATTTCCAGTTTCGACATGATTAACAACAATATAATAAACGGAAATACAACTGAGCAGAATAATAATCAAACCGTACGCTGTATAAAAATCCCAATGCTGCTTGACAATATTATATCACTAAATGGAATTAACAGTTCAAGGATGGAAAAGTTTCTGGTGAAAATCGACAACGGTGCGGATCAAAATATTCTTCATCTGCTCGACGAGATATCATATTTCTATTCTACGAATGGTTATTAAACGGCGGATTTATGATCGACTTGCATAATCACACATATCTTTGCGGACACGCCTATGGGCAGCCGTCCGAATATATTGAGTGCGCGATACAACGCGGTATTACCCATTTTGGTTTTTCCGATCACGCACCATTGCCTGATGGTCTTCGGGAAGGCGTAACTATGCGTGCTGGCCAGGAAGAGGAATATCTCGGGATGATTATTGATGAACAGAAAAAATATTCCGGTAAAATCGATATACTTGTCGGCTTCGAGGTAGACTTTCCGATTCGTGACACTTTCAACAGATCTTTTTTTACAGATTCTCGAATAGACTATCTCATAGGGTCTTGTCATTATTTGGAGGACTGGCCTGTTGATCACCCAGAATATATCGACGGCTACAATACGAGGGGAATCGACAATGTCTATGAGAACTACTATAAAACAATCAGCGACCTAGTAAAGTCTAATCTTTTTAATATAGTCGGGCATTTCGACCTTGTAAAAAAATTCGGTCATCGCTCCGGCAGGGATTTCCTTTCTGTAATCGATGATATCGCTAAACTACTGCATGATAATGATACAGCCGTTGAAATCAACACTTCCGGTTTACGAAAACCCGTAAAAGAGTTTTATCCTGAAAAAAAAATAATTAAAATACTTGCGGACAGAAAAGTCCCGATAACTATGGGCTCGGATTCACACCGTCCGGAAGAGGTCGGCAGCGATTTCGAAGCCGCATCGGCTTTATTAAAAGAGCTTGGCGTTAATAGAATATCGTACTTTAAAAAGAGACAAAGACTGGAAATAAACTTATGATGCACCTCGACCTTAACAGACGCACAGGCGGTCTTTGGACAATTGCGGACGACCAGACGTTTTCTATAGGATGTGCCGCTAAAAACTGCAACACCATTAACTACCAGCAGACTATCGCTAAAATCCGCCGATACGAAAAACACCTGATGTCATTTCAAACAGGACTTCCTCATGATTCTATCTGCTTTCTTAATCAGGAACATGGCGATAAAATTATCGAAATATCTTCCGGTCAGTCTGATAACGATCTCTTCTGCGGAACAGCCGACGCGATGATCACTGAAAGGAAAAATATCATGCTGGTTATAAGAACTGCTGACTGTGTACCGGTTTTTATCGCTGACAACGAAAACTCTGTTGTTGCCGCTGTTCACTCCGGCTGGAGGGGAACCGCGTCGGACATTACCGGCAAAACAATCGCGTATCTAATCGAAAAGTTTTCATCAAAACCGGAAAATTTGCGCGTATATATTCTGCCCAGCATAGGCGTGGAATATTATGAAGTCGGAAAGGAAGTCGCGGACAATTTCAGCGGCTGTATAATCACAATTGATGGTAAATATTTTCTGGACATGAAATCTGCGATAATATATTCTCTAAAAAATAAAGGTGTCGCGAACAATAATATTTT
>CAYLTM010000153.1:0-293 GCA_964386495.1 uncultured Leptospirales bacterium | reverse complement strand
GACAACGACTCCTTTTTTTCACATAGAAAAGGCGATGTCGGAAGAAATCTGAATTACATATACTTGAAGTAACGGCGGCAAAAATGCGGAAATCAAAAATATCTATAGTCGTGCCTACATACAAAGAAAACGATAATCTCACACCGCTCACAGAGCGAATCAGTGAAACGCTGGAAAACGAAAAATACGATTTCGAGATAATCATAGTTGACGACAACTCTTCAGACGGCAGCGAAGAGACTGTCGCGAAACTGTCGAAAAAATTTCCAGTCGCGATAAAAGTCCGTAAGGCT
>CAYLTM010000152.1:4876-9371 GCA_964386495.1 uncultured Leptospirales bacterium | reverse complement strand
ACTATCCAAACGTTTTTGATATTTTTCATCGCCTATCTCGCGGCAATGAAGTTGAAATTGAAACATGATATCGCGGCACCTGCCGGTATGATAGGTGCATCTAATTTTTTTGAATTATCTGTAGCTGTAGCTATTTCGTTATTCGGCACATCGTCGCCGGTTGTTCTAGCAACTATTGTCGGTGTACTTGTTGAAGTGCCGGTGATGCTTACTCTGGTTAAGATTGCTAATCGCACAACTAAATGGTTTCCAGAATAATAATATGCATGTTTTAATATTGAATAACCTGTCGGGTAAAAATATTTTTTTAATTTTGAAATTAATTGGAATATTTTCTTGACAGAAATCGATGGTTTTTATTTATTTGTCTAAATTTATTTTTTCAGGGCCCATAGCTCAGTTGGTTAGAGCGGCTGACTCATAATCAGTAGGTCGAAGGTTCAAGTCCTTCTGGGCCCATTTAGTAAAAATGAGGTTAATTATGTACGCAATAGCAGAAGTGGGCGGAAAGCAGTATCGTATCGAAAAGGATATGATAGTTTATGTTGATAAGGTTGTAGATGAGGGCGAGTCTTTTGATATTGACAAAATATTGCTTTTTGTTGATGATGCGAAGATGCTGCTTGGTAAACCTTATTTAACCAATGTAAAGGTTAAGACAAGTGTTCTTGGTATTGAAAAAGGCAAGAAAGTTGTCGGTGTTAAATTTAAAAGACGTAAGAACTTTCAGAGAACTAAAGGGCATAGAGCGGAATATCTTAAATTGAAAATTGACGATGTTGCTATTGCTTAATTGATAGTTGTTGATGTTTTTTTTAATTCAACGGAATTTGTTGATTTGATCGGGAGTCAAGTTGTTTTCTCTGTTAAAGGTCATTCGCTTTACTCAAGTAAAGGAAGTGATATAGTTTGTTCGGCTGTTTCAGCTTTAGTTCAGACGGCGTGTTTAGCTTTTTTTAAGCTGGCTGCTGCGGAAGTCAAGGTTGCTCAGCATTCAAATTCCTATACGGTTGACTTGAATTTTTCTTCCGGTTTAATAAAAAAAGAAATAGCGGGTGTTATTCTGGATACAATGATTATTGGTCTGGAAAAGATACAGTTTGATTATTCTGATAATCTTAGGTTAAGTATAAAGGAGAGCGGTTATGGCACATAAAAAAGGCGGGGGCTCATCAAGAAACGGTAGAGATTCCAATTCTCAAAGATTGGGCGTGAAATGCGGAGATGGTCAGCTTGTTACTGGTGGTTCAATAATTATTCGCCAGAGAGGAACTACAATTCATCCGGGTGATAATGTAGGCAAAGGTAAAGATGATACTTTGTTCGCGAAAATCGGCGGAAAGATTAAGTTTGAGCAAATGAATAAGACCAAGAAAATTGTTTCAGTTATTCCTGTTTAAAAATAAAATAAATGGAAAATGTAATAATCGCGTGGGGTAATCTTACGCGATTTTTTATATATACACTATGCCAAAATTTACAGATACTATAATCATAAAAATTAGAGCCGGTCACGGCGGTGCTGGTGCAGTTTCGTATAGACGTGAAAAATTTGTTCCCTTCGGCGGACCGGACGGCGGTGACGGCGGGAAAGGCGGTAATGTTTATTTTGTCGCGGATAGGAACTATACATCACTTTCCTTTTTGAATAAAGACAGAACCTATTCCGCAAAATCAGGTTTGCCTGGTGAAGGCGAACATAAACACGGTGCCGATGGTGAGGATCTTATAATAAAGATGCCCTTTGGTACGGAGGTCGTTGATATCACTACTAATGATATTGTTGCCGATTTAATTGATGAAGATGTCCCTGTTTTGATAGCTGCCGGCGGTGTCGGCGGTAAAGGTAATGCTTTTTTTAAATCGTCTACTCATCAGACCCCGCATTTTTCCCAACCTGGTCTTCCTGGTCTTGAGCTGGAAATCAGACTGAATCTCAAACTAATTGCTGATGTTGGGCTTGTTGGTTTGCCGAATGCCGGAAAATCTACATTACTGTCAGTAATTTCTAACGCGAAACCGAAAATTGCCGATTATCCATTTACTACATTGATTCCTAATCTAGGTGTTGTCAAACTTAGTGATGATGAAGAATTTACTGTAGCGGATATTCCCGGTATTATTGAGGGTGCACATCTTGGTCATGGATTAGGTTTATCGTTTCTTCAGCATATTGAGAGAGTCAGGGTTTTACTGTTTTTGATCGATATTCAAGATGATGATCCTTTGTATGCTTTTGAACTTCTTAAAATGGAGCTGAAGTCTTATAATGAAAAACTGTTGGATAAACCCTATTATATAGTATTGACAAAAACTGATGTTATCGATAATGATGAAAATCTTATTGCTGATATTTCTGGTTTGTTTAAAACGGATAATATATTATCGATATCTTCTATTAATGATTATCATGTTAAAGAACTTTTAAAAGTAGTTAGTGGATTATTGAATTAATGGCAAGAAGACAATTGATGAAAAAAGTCAAAAGGGTTGTTGTTAAAATCGGTAGCTCCTCGCTTACCGATAATGGTTGTCTATGCCCTTTTAAAGTAAAAAAAATTGTAAATGATGTAACAGCGGTTCTTAAAGATAATTATGAAATAGTTATAGTGACATCGGGAGCAATCAGCGCCGGATGCGGTCTAGTCAATGTTGACAGAAAGAATATGTCAATACCGGAAAAACAGGCGATGGCTGCTGTCGGTCAGACTTTGTTGATGGACGAATACCGGAAAAATTTTTCGTTGCAGAGTTATAATGTCGCCCAGATATTAATGACCGAGGATGATGTAAAAAATAGACGACGCTTTTTAAATATTCGCAATACCTTGAATAAACTTCTTGAAATGAACATTGTTCCTATAATCAACGAAAATGATACTGTTGTAGTTAAGGAAATTAAATTTGGAGATAATGACACTTTATCCGCTTACGTGACTAATCTTATTGAAGCTAATTTATTAATTATATTATCCGACATTGACGGTTTTTATGATAATTTATCTGATGATAAACCTGTTGAAATTATCAGCAGTATTACAAAAGATGTCTTTCGAAAAGCCGGGGGCAGTTCCACGGAACATGGTACTGGCGGAATGTTCACAAAAATTAAAGCCGCGGATATGATTTTAAAAAGCGGCGAGATGATGGTTATCGCAAAAGCCGGTCTTGAAAATATTATTTATAGAATTGTGAAGGGCGAGGCGGTCGGTACTATTTTTGTTAATGAAACAAACTATCTTTCCAGCAGAAAGAGATGGCTTGCATTTAATATGAAGACTTCTGGAAGAATATATGTGGATAAAGGCGCTGAAGCAGCCCTTTTGGAAAAAAAGAAATCTTTGCTGCCGATAGGGATTACTCTGGTTGAAGGTTCTTTTAAACAGGGTGATGGTGTGGATATTTGCTCACAAGCAGGATCAGTAATCGCCAGAGGCATAATCAATTATGCGAATGATGAGCTGCAGAAAATTATTGGACGGAAGTCAAAAGACATTGAAGAAATTCTGGGAAAAAAATATTATGATGAGGTTGTTCATAGAGATAACATGGTAGTAAATATAACTGGAGATTGATATGATAGATAAAATATTCAGCATTGTTTTTGGAACAAAACACGAGAGAGATGTTAAGCGTTTAACCCCGATAGTGAATCTGATAACTTCCATGGAAGCGGATTTTATTAAATTGACAAATGATGAATTAAAGGCGAAATCCTTTAATCTGCGTGAAAGAGCGGTTAACGGTGAATCTCTTGAAGATATTATGCCTGAAGCTTTCGCGCTCGTAAGGGAAACCAGCAAACGCGTATTGGGAATGCGGCATTTCGATGTGCAGCTTATGGGCGGTATTGTTCTGCATCTTGGGAAAATCGCTGAAATGAAGACTGGTGAGGGAAAAACGCTTGTTGCGACACTGCCGGTTTATCTGAACGCGATTTCCGGTAAAGGCTGTCATCTTGTTACAGTAAATGATTATCTTGCAAGACGTGACGCGGATTGGATGCGTCCTATTTATGAATTTTTGGGTTTAACAGTCGGGGTTATTCAGCATGACATGGATCACGCTCAGAGACAGCATGCGTATGGCTGCGATATTACATATGGTACTAATAATGAATTCGGTTTTGATTATCTTCGTGATAATATGGTTGAACATCATTCATTGAAGGTTCAGCGGGCTTTGAATTATTGTATCGTGGATGAGGTCGATTCAATTCTAATAGATGAAGCACGTACACCTCTGATAATTTCCGGTTCAGTCGCGGATTCCACAAAAAAATATTACGAAATAAACAGGCTGTTTCCAAGCCTTATCCCTCAGACAGATTATGAAGTTAATGAAAAAGACCGCAATGTATTGCTTACTGAAGCTGGTGTTCATCACGTAGAGAAAATTTTGAAAATCGGTAATTTGTATGATAGTCAGAATATTGAACTTGTCCATCATGTTAATCAAATGCTCAAGGCACAAACTCTTTTCGCGCGAGACACCG
>CAYLTM010000152.1:1326-4840 GCA_964386495.1 uncultured Leptospirales bacterium | reverse complement strand
TATAGCTAGAGAGAATCAAACTTTAGCGAGCATCACATTCCAGAATTTTTTCAGAATGTACAAAAAACTTTCAGGTATGACTGGTACTGCTGATACTGAAGCTGTTGAGTTTAACGGCATCTATCATCTTGATGTTGTGGTTGTTCCTACGAATAAACCCATGACAAGAATGGATAAGCCGGATAAGATATATAAAACAGAACGTGAGAAATTTAACGCTATAGTTAAGGATATTAGGGATCGTATTCAAAAAGGGCAGCCGGTTCTTGTTGGTACAGTTTCTATTGAAAAATCAGAATTACTCTCGCATATGCTGAAGAACAACAGCATCACCCATAATGTTCTAAACGCTAAATATCATGAACGTGAAGCGATGATTGTCGCGGAAGCCGGACGGCCAGGGATGATTACCATCGCCACGAATATGGCAGGTCGTGGTACAGATATTGTCCTCGGTGGAAAGAAAATATTTCTGGCGGAAATGGAAGCACACGAACCGGTTCATGATCGAAAACTGTGGGAAAGCTTCAAACTGAATATTCTTCAGGATAATTACGATATCGCGGAATCCCAGAGCGAAGAAATGCTTGGACAGGATAAAGAGAAAGCGAAAAAGATAATTCATTTCGGCAGAGATTGGTTGGAATGCCACAAAAAAGTTTTAAGTGCCGGCGGATTATATATTCTTGGCACAGAAAGACATGAAGCCCGCCGAATTGACAATCAGCTTAGAGGTCGTTCTGGACGGCAGGGAGATCCGGGCGAATCGAGATTTTATTTATCACTGGAAGACAATTTAATGAGAATTTTCGGATCGGACAGAATACAGGGCATTATGAACAAGCTCGGTATGGAGGATGGTCAGGAGATAGAAAGCCGCATGGTTTCTAAAGCCATTGAAAGTGCTCAAAAACGTGTTGAAGGCAGAAACTATGAAATCCGTAAACATTTACTTGAGTATGATGATGTTATGAATTCTCAGAGAGAATATATTTACGGTCTTAGAAATGAAATTCTTGACGGCGAGGATATTTCTGAAATAATTAAAGGTTACTTTTCGGATATCGTTTCTAATACTATTGATATGCATACAGAAGGGAAGTCATCACCTGAAGAATGGAACTTTGCAGGCTTGTTAAGGTTTTTTGAAACTAAGTATTTGTGTCCTGTGTCCCTTAATTTGGAAGAAATCCGCAAAATGAAATATGATGACGTTCATGAAAGATTGCTTAATGAGCTTCTAAAAATGTATGGAAATAAGGAAAATCTTATTTCAGAAAATAATATGCGGCTTGTTGAAAGAATGATTTCTCTGCAGGTTATTGACAGCAAGTGGCGTGAACATCTTTTTCAAATGGATGAGCTTCGTGATGGTATATGGACATCCGGTTACTCTCAGAAACAGCCTATTGTTGAATACAAAATAAAAGGCTTCAGGATTTTTGAGGAAATGATATCTTCCTTGAAACAGGAAATTGTTGAGTATCTAATGAAGGTTCAAATACGGGTTGATGCTATCGCTGAGAAAGCTCCGCAGTCATATAATAGAGTCGGTCAGGAATATCACGGCGAGTTGGAACAATTTAGTAAATCGGGTGGTATTCCCTCTGGACAAAACAATTTGCGAAACGAGAGCAAAAAAAGCAAAGAAGATAAACCTATACACGGTGCTGTACAAAGAAAGTCATCAAGAAGAGGTAAACGATAATGGGAGTTTTAATGAAAAGTGTTTCAGGTATTAGAGGCATTGTAGGAGATACCATTAATCCGGAAATTATTATGCAGGTTGGTTACGCTCTTTCCGAGTTCACTCAGAAAGGTCTTGTTGTAATTGGCAGAGACAGTAGACCCTCGGGTTACGCGGTTTCTAATATGCTTCAGTCTGTGTTATCCTTTTGCGGCTGCGATACTGTTGATCTTGGAATTGTTCCTACGCCGACTGTACAGTTAATGACTGAAGAATTAAAAGGTAAAGCAGGGGTAGTTATATCCGCTTCGCATAATCCTATTGAATGGAACGCGTTTAAACTAATTAATGGAAAAGGCACTTTTCTGAATTCTGAGGAAATAGAAAAGTTTTTCGTATTGATGGAGAAGGAAAGAAAATACGCTGACTGGAATAAGCAAGGAAAAATTTGGACAAATGACAGCTCATTTAAAACACACATAGATTTAGTAAAAAATCTTGTTGATGTTGATCTTATTAAAAGCAAAAAATTTAAAATAGTTCTGGATTCTGTTAACGGAGCCGGTTCTTATATTACTCAGGAACTTCTCGAAGAGTTCGGCTGCAGCGTAGTTCCGCTGTATTGCGATATTGACGGTACTTTTCCACGGGTAGCGGAACCTCTTGCTGAAAACCTTACCGCGTTGTCGGAAGCTGTCACAAAAAACAAAGCGGACATCGGCTTTGCCCAGGATCCTGACGCTGACAGACTCGCTATTGTTGATGAAAACGGTACACCGATCGGTGAAGAATACACTATAACTATTGTTGCGGATCATCTTCTTTCAAAAAAGAAAGGACGTGTTGTTGTTAATTTATCTACAACAAAAGCTGTTGAGGATGTCGCGAAAAAATATAAAGTAGAATTTGTAAGATCTAAAGTTGGTGAAATTAATGTCGTTGACGAGATGCGCAGAAAACCTGTACGAATCGGCGGAGAAGGCAACGGCGGCGTTATTTCACCGGAAGCTCATTATGGCAGAGACAGTCTTGTCGGTATTGCCTATATTCTTGAAATGATGGCATTAAAAGATAAAACTATTTCTGAAATTAAAGCATCAATGCCGCAGTACTGTATGCATAAAGATAAAATATCATTCAGCACAAAAGATCTGAAAAAGCTCTATGATAAACTGAAAAAGGATTATCAGAACGAGACTATTACTGATATCGATGGTCTACGAATAGACTTTTTGACTCATCCGGATTTTCTTGGCGGCTGGATACATTTGAGACCTTCTAATACCGAACCGATATTCAGAGTCATTTCAGAAGGGAAATCTAAAGAACAGGCGAAAGCTATTTGTGAATATTTCAAAAAACTTATAAAATAATTATAACTATGAAAAAAATCATTATTACCCTGTTTGTAATTATATTTTTATCTTTAACTGCATCGGCGGAAGACTGGCCGATTTTCAAAGGAAATTTATATTTTACAGGTAATAATGATGAGATAGTTGTTCCGAATAATAATCTCAAATGGCTCTTTCAGGCTGATGAGCGTATTTTCAATCCTATCGTTTCTGACGGCAAAATTTATTTCATTGATATCAAAGGTAATATTTACTGTGTTAATGAATACAATGGAAAACTTATCTGGAAAAATAATATTTCTTCTGTTTCGGCTCAATTCAAGAAAATTTCTAAGACTGCCGGGAAAATAAAGTACCCGCTCATTAAAGATAATATTCTGCTGCTCAGCGACTCCGTAGCTATCTATGCCTTTAATAAAAACAATGGAAATGTTCTATGGGCAAGGACTGCCTTTCAGGTAAACAATACATC
>CAYLTM010000152.1:0-1316 GCA_964386495.1 uncultured Leptospirales bacterium | reverse complement strand
AAACCTGTAAGTTCGGTAATGATAAATGGTATATACTCTGATCCGATTATTTTAAATGATGATATGTATTATGGAACCAGGGAACAGTTTATCGCGAGAAATATTCTAAGCGGTAATGAGAAATGGCAGAATAATGATATTAAATCATATTCGGGATTTCCAACTTTTTACGATGACAGAATTTTCACGCAATCCATGAATTATCAGACCAACGAATATATTGTGTATTGCATAAATTCCGCTGACGGCTCAGTGTTATGGTCAAAGAAACTCGAAAAACCCATGATAATTTACCCTCCTGTTGTTTATAACGGCAGTGTCTACATACCCGTAAATAATACTGTTTATTCGCTCGATATTAATAACGGCAGTTCAAAATGGAGTAAGGACTACGGAAAGATTATTACATCCTCACTGGGGTTTTCCGACCGCGCGATAATCTTCACTGCCGACAATAGTGAAATAATTATCATCGATCCGAAAAACGGCAATGTTCTATACAACGAAAAAATTTCTGAGAAGTCCAGCCCTAATTTTGTGATCATTCGTGATCATATATATATCGCGTATAACGCCGAAGGTCCGCTCGGCAAAACCTACGGCAACGTCAAGGCTGTTTCTATTGAAGACAACAAGATTCTATGGACATATCAGACACCCTTTCTCTTGGCCAGCAGCACCGGCAGGGAGAATGGCTTGAGCACATAATCATCCGCGCCCTTGCTGTAGCCCGCTATGATATCCTCTTCGGCTATTTTCCTGCCGGAAATTATCTATACGCTATTGGAGCTACTGCTTATTCAAAGGTTGTCGATGGCGGCAGCGGTTATTTAAATAATGGCGGTGATTCTGTTCCTGATGTTACATCTCAAACTGAAAAAGTTCCGGCGAAACCGGAAGTACCGGCTAAAGTTGATAATATCAAAACCCGAAAAATCAAGATTGATCTTTTTGACAGCGGTAAGACTCCGATTAATGGATATGTTGATATTGTGAAAATTAACAAAGACGGCACTGTTTTTTCTAATAAGATCAAAGTTAATAAATCATCGGAAATTGAAGTGCCGGATGATGACGGTGTTGAAATCACCGCGTCTGCCGACAATCATGTTTCAAAAATTGACATCATTAATAAAAAAGATAATGAGAAAACTTTTAATCTGGATAAAATTGAAAAAGGTAAAAGTATAATAATCAATAATATTAATTTCGAATTTAATAAAGCGTATTTAAAAAAAGAATCCCTGCCTGTACTTAATGATGTCATTATGTATCTTAAAAAAAACGCTTCAGTTAAACTGGAAGTACGCGGCTAT
>CAYLTM010000151.1:8308-9389 GCA_964386495.1 uncultured Leptospirales bacterium | reverse complement strand
TCACAATTAAAAGAAAAGATTTTCAAAAAAAACCCTGTCGAAGCAAAAAAAGAAATAATATCTTTTTTGCTGAAATTTTCATCACCCGATAAACCTGAACTTCATAAAATTACAGATTCGCTTTTTAACGAAATTGAGAATCTTAACAAGGGTTTTAAGAAAGACTGCTATGATGCTGTTGCTGTTATTATCTATAGAGAACTTATGAAAACTATTAAAACGAGCCAGTACAAAAAAGCCGTGGTTTTAATAGCAAAATACTCCATATTATCACGAAATCGACCAGTTTGAAAAGCTGTTTATTTCGCTTATCGAGAAAAATGATTTATGGGAATTGATATGACAGTTTTTTAGTCAGGCTGTTGATTATTGATCGATAGCCTGATCGGGTACATTAGGTTGTATAAATCAACAGATTGACAGTATAAAAAAACTCCGCTGGTTAAGCGGAGTTTTTTTATACACCTTTAAGAAGTGCGTTGATGCTTTTACAAAAATATTAAAGTGCTTTGTCCATAAACGAATTCAATCGGTTGATGAAATCTGTCGGATTCTCTATTTTCGCACCTTCAATTAGCAATGCCTGATCTAGTAATAAATTACAAGCATTCTCGAATTCTAAATTATCCTGCATGGCATTCATTTTTTTAATAATCGAGTTATTCGGATTAATTTCCAGAATAGGCTTGATAGTGTCCGGGGCATTCTGTCCCATTGCTTTAAGAATCGACTGCATCTGCACTGTCGGATCATTTTGGTCTGCGACGATACAGCAAGGTGATCCTGAAAGTCTTGTTGATGCTTTTACCTCTTTGACTTTTTCGCCGAGAACTTTTTTAACTCTATCCACCAGCGACTTTATTTCATCTTCATCTTTTTTATCTTCGCCTGTTTTAAGATCTTCAGCGGCATCACTTCTGTTGACAGATTTCAGTTCTACCTCTCTGTACTTGTTCAAAGATGGTATTACTATCTCATCAATCTCATCATCAAGTATCAATACTTCGATGTCTTTTTCCTTGTACAACTCAAGAAGAGGCGAGTTGCGTAAAACCTTTTCGTTTGTTCCGGTGATATAGTA
>CAYLTM010000151.1:6100-8298 GCA_964386495.1 uncultured Leptospirales bacterium | reverse complement strand
CTCTGTTTTCAAAATCCTGATATAGACCTTCTTTCATAGGTCTGCCGTATTCATCATAAAATTCTTTGTACTTGTCATTATCTTTCGCGTATTCAAGTAGTTCAGTAAGAATTTTTTTTACGGAATTACTTTTAATTTTTGCAAGAGTCTTATTCTGCTGAAGAATTTCTCTGCTCACGTTAAGCGGAAGATCCTCAGAATCTATTATACCCTTTACGAAACGCAGGTAAGTAGGCATCAGCTCTTTTTCGTCGTCGGTTATGAAAACTCTTTTCACATAAAGCTTTACACCGGCTTTGTAATCAGCCCGGAAAAGATCGACAGGAGCTTTTTTCGGTACAAAAAACAATGTTGTGTAATCAAGGGTTCCTTCGGCTCTTGTGTGAATAGTAATCATCGGGTCGTCATAGTCGTGTGAAATTGATTTGTAGAACTCATTATAGTCTTCATCTTTGAGTTCGCTTTTTGGTCTTTTCCATAACGCGGACGCTGAGTTGATCTGCTCGGTTTTCATTTCTACTACCGGCTTTTTATCATCGCCTTCGCCTTCATATTTTGTGTCGATGTAGCTAAGATATATCGGAAACGCGATATGGTTTGAATATTTTTTTATAATATTCTGTATCTGCCATCTGTTCGCATATTCAACTCCTTCTTCATTTAGATGAAGAATTATAGTTGTGCCAAATGATTCACGTTCAGTTTCCTCAAGATCGTAACCGTCTTTTCCATTTGATGTCCATTTGAAAGCTTTGTCTTCGCCTGCTTTTTTGGAAATCACTTCCGCCTTGTCCGCAACCATGAAACATGAATAAAAACCTACTCCAAACTGTCCTATAAGATTAGCGTCTTTTTTTTCGTCACCTGTCAATTGAGAAACAAATTTTTTTGTTCCGGAACTCGCTATTGTTCCAAGATTTTCTATGAGATCCTGTTCGTTCATTCCTATTCCATTATCTGAAATTATCAGTGTTTTCACATTGGATTTTTCTTCGAATGATATGTCAACTCTCGGCTGCTGATTAATACTTTTATACTTTTCGTCCGTTAACGTTAAATAACGAAGTTTGTCCATTGCATCGGATGAGTTGGATATCAATTCTCTGAGAAATATTTCCTTGTGGGAATATAGAGAATGAATAATTAAATGAAGTAGTTGATTCACTTCTGTTTGAAATTTGTGATTGGACATTTTGCTCCTCCAATAATATATTATTATTTTTGTCAAAAATTTTTATTTTACTACTGTATGTCAATAATAATTCTTTTTATACCAAAAAAAACATTTTACGAATAATATTTTCCTTGTCAAATAGCCCTTTGAAAATTTTAATGGTAATCTGGAATGCCTTCGGTATAGCAGTATAAAATAGTGATGTATGAAAGGTTAAATGTCAATATCTAAAACCGTAATAGAAGAGATTAGACAGGTTTCGCGGATAGAGGAAGTTGTTCCCAGATTCGTTCCGTCTTTAAAGAAGAGGGGGCAGAACTATACCGGATTATGTCCCTTCCATAAAGAGAAAACTCCTTCATTCGTAGTATCCCCGGATAAGCAGATATTTCACTGTTTCGGATGTCATGCGGGCGGAAATGTCTTTTCATTCATTTCAAAGATTGAAAATTTATCCTTTGCGGATAGTGTGCGTTATCTCGGAAGAATGTATTCCATTGAAGTTAGAGATGAAAATGACAGCTTGGATGACAGGCTGAAAGATTATTATAAATGTATGGAAATTTCTTCAGATATTTTTCATAGATATTTATTGTCATATAACGGAAAAAAAGGTCTGGATTATCTGCAGATGCGCGGTATTTCGGAAAAAAGTATTAATCTTTTTAAACTAGGTTATTCCCCTGACAGCTGGGACTTTATTAAAACCAATCTTGATAAAAACGGTATCGACTTGAGCTGTGCTTTTGACTGCGGGCTGTTGTCCCGAAAAGAGGGTGCCGGCGACGCTGTTCATATGTATGATAAATTCCGTGATCGTGTAATATTTCCAATACTCGATAGATTCGGCAGAGTTATAGCATTCGGCGGACGGGTTATGGATAATGGCGAGCCCAAATATCTGAATTCCCCTGAAACCAAAATTTATCAAAAAAGAAAAGTTCTTTACGGGTTGAATGAAGCTCATAAATATATTACTGAAAAAAAACAGGCTATTATTGTTGAAGGTTACCTTGATGTTATC
>CAYLTM010000151.1:5427-6090 GCA_964386495.1 uncultured Leptospirales bacterium | reverse complement strand
GTTATCGGCTGTTTTCAGCATGGTATTAGAAACGTCGTTGCGCCATTAGGCACAGCTTTAACAGATCAGCAAATTCTAATGTTGTCGCGTATCTGCAGTGAAATTGTTCTGCTGTTCGATTCAGACAATGCTGGTTTTAAAGCGGCTGTTTCCGCGGTCGAGCTGCATAAGCAGATTAATACCGATGTTAAATTACGTGTCGCGCTTTTGCCGGAAGGTGATCCTTTTGATTATGTTTCTAAATACGGCGGTTCAGCACTAATTGAAATTATTAACAATGCCGAGGAACCGGTTATTTTCCAGTTAAACAATGTTCTGAAAAACAATCCTGTTATTGACACTAGTATTATTAAATCATTGTTCCGTATAATTGATACAATTGAATATGGAACGGAAAGATCGGCCTATATAAAATATTTAAGCGAAAAATTGAAAATTAGCAACGACATTCTTGCTGATGATTTTTCAAAGTATAAAAATAATGCTCCAGTTAAAGAATTAGTCCCTGAAAGAAATATAATCATTAAAAATGACGAATATATTATAAAATCCTTTAGAGAGCTTTTCAATTTATTGTTTAATTATCCTGAACTTATTTCCAGTGCGGCGCTGGATTTTTCTGAATTCAGTCTGAACGATCCAGTAATTAAAAGCATCTTTGAT
>CAYLTM010000151.1:3904-5366 GCA_964386495.1 uncultured Leptospirales bacterium | reverse complement strand
GCGTTTTCCGATGAAATTACTATCAGCAAACTGTTTGATTATTTTACAGACAGCAAAGAAAGGGAAGTCATAAGCAGCTGCGTATTGTTTGATTATTCTGTTGATGAACCAAGAAAAGCTTATTCGGAAATTTATCTGAATTTGAAATCATTTAATATCGATAATAAAATAAATTATTATAACAATCTTATTAAATCCGGCGATGGTGAAATTTCTTCATCTTTACTTGAACTGGAGCAATGGAGAAAGGAAAAAGAAAAACTTAGAGATTTCGTATACAATATTTATTCATTTCACAATAATATTTTACAACACTAGAAAAAATTTTAAGAGGAATCATGAGCAAAAATGAATTAATGTTAGAGGCAGTTCCTGAAATTCAGAAACTGATCGAACTTGGAAAAACAAACGGCGAATTGACTTATGATGAAATTAATGAGATTCTTCCGGACAAGCTGTTAAACTCTGATAAAATTGATGATATTTTTATCATGATTAATCAGCTTGGTATTGAAGTGGTTGAAGAATCTACGAGAAGAAGTGTTATTTTATCTGACAAAAAACCCAAAGTTAAAGCTGCAAAAAAAACGGCGGCAGCGGGTAAAAAAGCTAAAAAAGACACCGCAACTACCGATGATCCTATGCGGTTATATTTGAAAGATATTGGTAAAGTTTCACTTTTATCTCAGGATCAGGAAGTTGATCTTGCAAAAAGAATCGAGGCTGGCGAGATATTAATCGAACAGGCAGTGTTAAACTCAAACTTGTTAATTAATGATCTTATTAAAAACCATTCAAAAGTTAAAAGCGGTAAAATTAAAATTTCCGAAGTTTTAAAGGTTGATAAACTTTATTATTTCTCTACAGCAGATATGAAAGAGCTTGAGAAAAAATATGAGAAATACATGAAGGTTATTATAGAGGATGATAAAAAGCTTTTCAAGCTGATTTCCGAAGCTAAGAAAAATGAGAACAAACCTGAAAAGCTCGCTGAAATTCAGGAAAAATCCGTAAAACTCATAGACAACATGAAAAAAAATGTGGCTGAACTTGGAATCAATGAAAATGAAATAACAAAATTAGCACAAAAAATCCAGTCAATGGTTCATCGTATAGATAAAACTCAGCAGTTTTTTACCGACATCGAAAAAAAATTCAGCATCGAACTCAAGGAAATTAAACATTACGCCCGCAAAGTTGAGAAAAATGAAGAAGTTAATAAAATTTTAAAAGAATTTAAACTAAAGAAAAAAGAAGAACTTATAGATCTCGTTAAGGACATACGAAACAACGAAAGAAAGATTAGACGTATAGAACAGGAAGCTAATTCCAACGCGGATGATATTATGCAATGGGGTGATCAGATTTCCCTTGGGCAGAGAAAAATCGCGATCGCTAAAAAACATTTGGTCAACGCGAATCTCCGACTTGTTGTCTCTATCGCGAAAAAATACGCGAACCG
>CAYLTM010000151.1:1608-3894 GCA_964386495.1 uncultured Leptospirales bacterium | reverse complement strand
TTTGAGTACCGCAAAGGTTATAAATTTTCCACGTACGCGACCTGGTGGATTCGCCAGGCAATTACAAGAGCAATTTCAGATCAGGCGAGAACTATTCGTGTACCGGTTCACATGATTGATCAGATTAATAAAGTTACTAAAGAAACACGTATGTACCAGCAGGAATTCGGCAGAGAACCAACTGAAGAAGAACTTGCTGATAGACTTGGCTGGAGTGTTCAGAAAATCAAAGCGGTTAAGAGTGTCGCTAAAGATCCTATATCTCTTGAAACCCCGGTTGGAGAAGAAGAAGACTCTCTTCTTGGCGACTTTATCGAGGATAAAGAAGTCGATTCTCCTGTAAACACGGCGGCATATCATCTTCTTGCGGATCAGATAAACAGTGTTTTGAGCACACTACCGGCGAGAGAACAAAAGGTAATTCGCATGAGATTTGGATTAGATGATGGTTATGCTCATACATTGGAAGAAGTTGGTTATGTTTTCAAGGTTACCAGAGAACGTATCCGTCAGATTGAGGCAAAAGCTCTAAGAAGACTGCGTCATCCGACAAGATCACGAAAACTAAAAGATTATTTAGAATACGTATGAAATACAGAAAGAAAGATAATATCAAAAAAATTACGATTATCGGATCGGGTCCTCTTGGAACCGCGCTTGCCGTCGTCGCGGCTGAAAATTATCCGCATGCTGATATTGTAATATTTTCGCATGAAAAATCTGTTACTCTGCAGATAAATAATATGCATACCAACATTAATTTCGTGCCGGATTATATTCTTCCAAAAAATATTTCCGCGGTTTCTACAATTGATGCCGCGGTTGAAAACACTCAACTTGTGCTAATCACTGTTCCGTCAAAAAGTATAATACAGACTCTTAATGATATTTGTTCAGCTATTGATGTTTCTTCGTCTGTGATTTTTGCGTATTTTACAAAAGGCTTTGTAATGAACACCGACGGCTGGTCGGTAATCAGCGATGTAATCAAAACCAGCTATCACGATTATGAAGACAAATTTGTATCAGTATATGGACCATGTCATCCGATTGAGCTTATTCAGCGGAAACATACCATTTTCCAGGCGTTTTCGGTTAAACAGGAAAATACTGATTTTGTTATTGAAATTTTATCTAATGATTTTCTTCATTTTTACAAAGCTTCAAATGTTAGAGCTATGGAATTTGGCTCCGCTGTAAAAAATGTTCTAGCGATTGCCGCTGGTATATTGTCCATGCTGCCTGCCTGCGGTGAAAATATCAGCGGAGTGCTTTTTGCTGAAGGGTTTAAGGAAATTGAACAGATCGCGGAATCCATTGGCATCAACAAATCAGACCTTACAGGTACAGCATCTCTTGGAGATCTTGCCGCCACTTTTTATAGTTTTAATTCTAGAAACAAACAATTTGGCAAGGAAATTTTCATAAGTCAGAATCCTGTCCGCGGGAAACTTCCATTGTATAAAAGATTTAGTCTGTTTATTAACTCTATAATATCACCAAAGGCTGCCGATCCGGTAATTCAAATGCGGTCGCTTGCTGAAGGGGCGTACGCGGTTAAATCAGTTATCTCGATTGCGAACCAGCATTATCTAATAGTTCCAATTTTTCGTGCGTTGCATGACATCATTACCGGACGTAAAAGAAGTGAATTTCTTCTTCAGGTTATTATTAATCCCGAAACATATTATAGGGACACTTTTGATAAAGACCGTCACATTGTTCTTTCTAATACTGGTATTGCCGGTAAAATTGTCAGATTTATAAAAGGGATTTTTAATTTCACATTAGAGTTTATACTTGGAATCTTCAGATGATTAATAGAATTATTGTAATACTATTATTTTATTCTTAGTATTTATTCTTAAATATATTTTTTATGCGCAAAACCTACCCGCTAAGGGCGGACCGATATATAATATTCCTGGATTGTCGGATTTATCAGATGATACAAAACTTAAAATTAAGTATGGTACAATAGGATTTTTTATTCCTTGGACATTGTTTGTCGGTATAAAAGCCTGGGATTGGAAAAATAATCACGCTTTCTTTTTTTCTAGAGAGGGCTGGTTTGCTGAGGATACGGCTTTTGCTGGAGCTGACAAAATGGGGCACTTTTTCGCGCATTATCAGCTGGAACGTGCTTTTTTCACTTTATTTAATCATTTAGATAATAATAAATTACGAAACACACGCGACGCTGTTCTTCTTACATCGACAATTGGATTATTAATTGAAATAGGTGAAGACCCTGACCGAGAGGGATTACTAAAAACGCCAAGTAGA
>CAYLTM010000151.1:759-1598 GCA_964386495.1 uncultured Leptospirales bacterium | reverse complement strand
CGCGACCTATGGATTTAGCATGGAAGATCTGATCATTGATTATGTTGGTGTTCTTCTCGGTGCGACTCTTGACAATTTTCCTGTCGCATCTGGTTTTATTAGTTTTACCGCTGAATATAATCCTACTGATGAATTTATGGAATATTATGACGATACAATACATCCGAATATGATATTTACCAGCGTAAACGATTATAGCGGATGGAAATATATGCTTAATTTTAAATTATCTGGATTCAGAAATGTTGGTGTTGAGTTGCCTGCTTTCATGAATTATATGCAGTTGAATGTCGGATACTTTTCTTACGGTTACTCAGAATATGATTATTTTGAAAAGTCAAATTCCAGAAATCTTTTTTTTGGAATGTCATTAAACTCAATGGAAGTCGTAAATGATATCGCTAGGGATAGAGACTCTAATTATTATAAAGCATCACAGACAATTCTTTCTATATATCATCCTCCGTTGGGTTATAAATATATTATCCGCGATAAAAGGAAAAGAAGCGACAGTGAAACTCTATACGATGTTGGTTTAATAAACGGTGAGGGAAATGATAAATAAAATTAAAAAATTAACAATCCTTTTTTCTGTTTTTATAATATCCTGTACCCACATGGTTTCGATGAAAGATACAACTGGAAAACAGTTTGTTATTTGGGCATTTTCCGATATTCAGCCTCAAATAGAAAAAGAAAATATTTTTTTTGAAAGAGCTGTTGATGATGTGAAAAAAAATATACCGAATGTCAATGCTGCGATAATTGCGGGTGATATTGTACAATACGGTAGTGAAGAAAAATCTACAAGAGACTATAAATGGTTCTACGGTGTTTAC
>CAYLTM010000151.1:0-730 GCA_964386495.1 uncultured Leptospirales bacterium | reverse complement strand
GCTCGAAATCTCAAAAACTACAAGAAGTATGTAAAAAAACCCATGCATTACGCGGTTTTTTTCGGAAATCTTCTAATAATTATGATGTCCGACGAGAATGAAAGTTCTGGTACAGATATTTCTGATGAAGTGTTTTTTTGGTGGAGAGATCTGGTAATTGACAATCAGGATAAAATTATTATTACTGTAACACATTCGCATCCTAAAGAATGCGGGCAGCCGTATAGTTATCAGGACGACAGGAATCTTCTTTTTTCCGACAGATTTATGAGTATTTTGGAGTATTACAAAGTTGAAATGTGGTTGTACGGGCATACTCATGTTCCGTCATCACTGGGTTTCAGCGAAAATGTTATGGATGATTATAACGGGTTGGTGTTCGTGAATATTTCCGCCATCAGAGAACATTATTCACTTTTTAACTCTGAATCACGTTTTATTATTTTGGAAGACGGCAGTGATGTAATAACTGTAAAGACTCGAAATCATCGGGATGGTGTGTTTTTCAATAGAGATTTTACTGTTAAAGCAAGAACAGCATTCAAGAAAAAAAAGACTCCAAAAATTACAGCATACTGATAGGACGAGCGGTCTATGATATTATTATTACTCGTTTCAATAATACCTTGTCTGTAGATCTTCCAAACATCTTTATGAGCATTGTATGCTTCTTCTCCTTATTGCGGATTGAGATGTTGTCAGTGAGCAAACAGTTCTGAATATCAAGTGC